>CAYXZY010000023.1:0-9730 GCA_964469685.1 uncultured Sulfurovum sp.
GCCTGTCATACTCTTCATCTGTTGCTATGGGATTGTCTTCTACATAGTAGGCATATGCCCATTTTTTAAGAATGTTTACTTTTTCAAGATATTGCGCGTGTGTCATATGGACTAACCTGCTGCGTTTTGCAAGACAAGAAACTCTTCTACCATCACTGCTGCTTTCACAGCACCTGTACTGGCAGGTTCATGCAGACATGTCTTGAAGTGCTGGTCTATACCAGGATCGGGATCCAAATTATTGAGCACGGAATTTTCCACCTGTTGTGCCAGATAGGCTGTGTCTATGACCTGTCCGCTCGTTCCTATGACTACCAGCATATCTGCCTCCCTGCAGAGTGCAGAAAGAAAGGCATATTTTGGAGCATTTTCACCAAACATCACAACATTATGGCGCACATTGTCACTGCTGCAGTTAGGGCAAGTTCTCTGGCCTTGTTTCTCATACCCTATATCAAATTCCGTATTGCAGCTCTCACACCTTAGATCGGTCAAGGTGCCATGCAGATGTATCACATCCGGGCATCCGGCACGCTCAAGCATGTTGTCTATATTTTGGGTAAGCATTACAATGTTGGTAGGATACTTCTTTTTAAGTTCTGCCAGTGCATAGTGAGCCGCATTGGGTTCTTTGCTCTTGAGTTCAGCACGTCGCTCATCATAAAATTCGGTGACCTTTTGTCTGTTCCGTTGCCATCCTTGCGTAGAGCAGACCTCTTCCACACTGTGGTTCTCCCACAGACCGTCACTCTCTCTAAAAGTCTTGATGCCTGACTCCGCACTGAGCCCTGCCCCACTTAAGATATATACTTTTGTTGTTTTGTTGTTTTCTTTCATTGGTGATCCTGTGATTATTTTAATACATTTGCTACGGCCAGTGCCTGTACATGTTCTGCCACATCATGACATCGTATGATACTTGCACCGTTTTCCAACGCTTTAAGATGAATGGCCAGTGTTCCGGGTAGCCGTTCTTCCGGAATGGAAGTACTTATTTTGTCTATCATGGACTTCCTGCTTGCCCCAACCAGCACTTCACAGCCAAAGACTTTGAAATGTGCCATATTTTTGATCAGTGCAATATTGTCCTCGAGTCTTTTCCCGAACCCTATGCCCACATCAAGGATGATGTTTTTCCGATCCATCCCCAAGGCTTCGCATTTGGCGATGCGTGCTTCAAAAAATGCACTTACTTCTACCATCACATCATCATAACAGGGGTTTTCCTGCATGGTTTGCGGTGTCCCTTGCATGTGCATGATGCAAAGTTTGGCGTTATATTGAATAGCAAGTTTTATGATGGCTTCATCATTTGCTCCTGTGATATCATTGATAAGCGTAAAGCCGCTTTTAAGCGCATATTCTACTATACCGGGGGTATAACTGTCTATAGAAAAAATCGCTTTTTCATAGATGCTTTTAGCAGCGATGGTATCACAGATAGGTTTGATGCGCCCCATTTCAACGTCCTCACTTACCGCCTCTGCTCCCGGACGTGAGGATACAGCGCCGATATCTATGATCTCTGCACCCTCTTCTATCATGCTTTCTATCTGGGTTATGGCGTCCTGTGCCTGAAAACGACTCCCCTTGAAAAAACTGTCATCATTGGCATTGATCACACCCATGATCCGTACAGGATACTCCTTTGTCTGCAAAAACCTCTTCAGTGCATTGGCTACGGCTTTAAGACCAAAAGGCTGTGCAAGCTCTTTTTTAGAAAGTACTTCCATATGTTTGCGCGTACCGATGAGTATACAGTCATACACCTCTTTCTCACACAAAATCACCCCGCCAGGCACCGCCAGATCAGCCCCGATGCTAAGCGCATCCTGCTTAAGTATATTGGCTGCAGGTGTTTTCAGGTCTTTGATGAAGAAATACATCAACTCCATCTTCTTAGCCATAATACTCACCCCACCACTCTCCACACCAAGTGATTTAAGCATAGCCTTCCTGTCTGATACAGTACCTAACCTATAGACATACATACAAACCTCCAAAATCACACGAAGTGTGCCTGTCATGGCGAACGCCCTTGTAAGCATAGCGATTCGAGAGCCATGACGATTTTTTCTTTCTTTTTTCTAAAAAAAGAAAAGAGAAACAACGCCACAGTTAAAATACATAGGCATTATGAAAAAGTAAACCAACTAAAAAGATGAAACTATTTTATCTTTTTTTCCGAGCCAACAACTTTAAAAGTAAAGCATTCAGTACAAACTGCGGCGGCGAACCCATATCCAAAGCGATAAACGCATTGGAAAAAAGTGCCAATGTCACGCTATCCAGGTCAAATGCTTCTGACCGTATCGCTGCTTTACTGATCTGCTCAACGATATGTGTCATCTTTTTTGCATCTGTGCGCTTATGCTCCTGTGTAAATGCATACACACTTGAGAGCGACAGTGCTGCTACATCCAAACCTATGTCAGTTTCCTCATCCCCCTGACTCACTATCCTGATGGGTAAACGCGAACGGATGGTATCGAGTATGGTGGCTTTTGAGTTGGTTATGAGGATGAATTCCTTGTTTCTGGGAGGCTCCTCTATGACCTTAAGCAGTTTGTTTTGCACGATGGGAGAAAAAGTTTTCGCGGCCAGGATGAGCACGGTCGTCTCTTCACTTGCCATGTAGGCTTTTTCTATGGCCTCTTTGGCATCCAGTACGGAAAACGCTTTTTCACCTTCAAGTATTTTCACAATACGCTCATCACGGCGCAACGCCTCTATCTGTAAGAGTGTATCTTCAATGTTGTTGGAGATGAGCACCTGAGAAGTTAAGGTCATGCTTCTAGATCTAGGTCCCCAAAAAGTACGGCAGAAAGCGTACTGTCGAAGAGTTTAAACAGTTGTAAGAGTTTAATATCGAGTAATTTATCTGATGAACGAAGGGCAAAAGCATTCTGCACCTCTTCATCCATGACCCACAAAAAACTGTCATCATTGCGATATGCCAACTTCGTATAGGGATGATCTCCCTGTCCTATATACCAAATAAAATATCCATTCGGGTAAGAAATATCGAGCATATCCTCCAAAAGTTCCATATCCTGGGTACTGTTGATATGTTGTAGATTCGGGAAACAATCCGTAAGCTGATAAAAGGGAAGCAGCGGTCTTTGATTTTCCAGATCATTGATCTTGTTCAACACGTACTTTCCAAACCACTTGCGGGATTCATCTGTCACGACAAGTACCGTTTTTCCGTTAATACTTTGAGACACTGCACCTTTGACCAATGGTGCCCAATCATACCGGTACTCTTCCATCCATGAAAAACATGAACTCTCTTCACGAATGGTATCCAGGGTCCACTGAAGCAGCTGCTGCATAAAAGGTCTTACTTGTCTAATTCATATGCTTTATGTAAAGCACGTATTGCTTGTTCTCCCTGGCTTTCATCGATAACCATGGAGATCTTTATCTCTGAAGTAGAGATCATTTGGATGTTTATATCTTCATTGGACATCACCGTAAATGCTTTTGCCGCAACACCGGAGTGCGACTTCATACCCACACCCACGATCGATACCTTACATACATGTTCATCAAAGTCCATGCCTTGGACATCATGATCAAACCCTGCCATGACTTTCTTGGCTTTTTCATGCTCGGAGTGAGGTACCGTGAACCCAAGGTTCGTTAACCCGTCTGTAGATTTGTTTTGGATGATCATATCAACATTGATGTTCTCATTTGCAAGTGTTGTAAAGATCTCTGCAGCAATGCCCGGTCTGTCCGATACGCCTCTTAGTGTTACTCTTGCCTGGTTCTTATCTAGCACCACACCAGATACTAATACTTCTTCCATATTGTCACTCTCCTCTGTGATTAGTGTCCCTTCATTGTTTGAAAAGCTGCTCTTTGCATAGAGTTTGACCCCTAGTTTCTTCGCCAACTCCACTGAGCGGTTTTGCAATACTTTTGCACCCAGGCTGGAAAGCTCCAACATCTCATCATAGGAGATAGTGTCCAGCTTCTTTGCATTGGGTTCAATACGCGGATCGGTCGTATAGATACCATCCACATCTGAGTAGATCTCACACTGGTCTGCCTTGAGCGCCCCTGCGAGCGCCACGGCTGAAAGGTCAGAACCGCCGCGTCCCAGTGTCGTGATCGAGCCATCCTTGTTCACCCCTTGAAAACCTGCAACAATGACGATCTTGCCTTCACTGATGGCATTTTGCATCGCTGTAGGATCGATGGATTCTATACGTGCATAGGTGTGCGTATCGTCCGTGACGATCCCCGCACCTCTTCCTGTCATAGCCACTGCATCATAGCCCCTTGCCTGAAGCGCTATGGAAAGCAGCGCCGCAGTAACACGCTCACCTGAAGAAAGAAGCATGTCCATCTCTTTTTTGGCAGGATCCTTGGTGAAATGTTCTGCATATCCTATGAGCTTGTTCGTCTCGCCGCTCATTGCTGAGACCACAACGACTATGTCATCTCCGGCTTCTCTTGCTTTTATGACACGGTTGGCAACGTTCTCTATACGCTCTACATCACCAACACTTGTACCGCCATACTTATGTACCACTAACATCTCTATTTAACCCTTTTTCATAATCTCGATCTTATAGCGCAAAGCATTCAACTTCACTAGCCTTTAAACAGGTGGCTGACCTAGATGAGTCCCTCATCAATAAAATAATCAATCACTTTTCGGTAGACCTTGCGCTTAAAGTATGTTACTTTTTTAAACAAAGCTTCATATTCTACAAAATCATATTCTTCAAATTCGGGAATATGATAGGCACCCAGGTTTATCTCTGCATCTTCTTTGAGACGTACCAGAAAATATTTCTGTGTCTGCCCGTCATAGGAGTACAGTTTTTTACTGTTTGATTTTTTAGGGAATTCATACGATATCCACTCAGGAAACTCTCCCAACACTTCAACCTTGTCACACCCTATCTCTTCGAGCAACTCCCGCTTTAGTGCCTCGCGTGGGGTTTCACCCTCATCAATGCCGCCCTGCGGGAACTGCCAGGCATTTTTGATATCACTGCGATGGGCAACAAAAAATTCACACTTTTCTGGATATTTAGAAGAAAGTATAACAGCGGCAACATTTGGCCTGTAGCTCTTAGTATTTTGCATTCTTGTATCCGTTTAAAACATCAATGTTTATTATTTCTGATATTATTTTAACTAAAATTCGGTTACAACCATTTGAAAAGGTATCAATTTGTTACTCTATATCCACATCCCTTATTGCGATTCCAAATGTAACTATTGCAGCTTCAATACCTATGTTGACAAATTCGATACCAGACAAGCCTATATGGATGCACTCAAGACTCAGATCAGCCATGAACTCCAACGTTTTAAGGTTCAGAAAAACAGCATAGAAACCCTCTTTATAGGCGGGGGGACTCCTTCTACGGTGTCACCTCAACTCTATGCGCCTATCTTTGCACTTTTGCAACCTTTTCTCAAACAAAACGCCGAGATAACCTCTGAGGCAAACCCAAACTCTGCCACCCGAGCCTGGCTTGAAGGCATGCAGAAACTGGGAGTCAACCGCATCAGTTTCGGCGTTCAGAGTTTTGATGCAGACAAACTCAAAGCCCTCAACCGTGCACATGACCCAAAACAGGCGATAGAGGCTGTACGGCATGCGCATGCACTCGGGTTTGAACATCTGTCACTGGATCTTATCTATAATTACAAAGGTGATACACAAGCACTTCTTTTGCATGATATAGACACTGCCTTTTCTTTGCCCATTGACCATATCTCAGCATATGAACTGACCATAGAAGAGGGGACTGCTTTCTCCTCCACGCCCGAAGTACGCCAGGAAAATGAGAACCTCGCTTTTTTTGTTTCTGAAGCCATAGAGAAACGAGGGTTTAAAGCATATGAGATCTCCAATTTTGGGATCTACCAAAGCAAACACAACCAGGGCTACTGGGAATTGAAAAATTATATCGGTGCGGGAGCCGGAGCTGTAGGGTTCTTAAATGACAGACGGTTTTACCCGACAAAATCCATTGAGTCCTACATAAATAACCCGACCAACATCTATGAGGAAATACTCACAAAAGATGACATACTCACTGAAAAGATCTTTTTGGGCTTACGTTCTGCAACTGGTATAGAAAAATCCATACTCTCGTCCCACATGCTTAAAAATGCCATGCTGCTTTGCGAAGAAAAGAAACTCACCCAGACAGATACACACGTTTATAATGACAATTTCTTTCTGGCGGATGAGCTCTCGCTCTACATTTTAGGATAATTGGTTAAAATACAACTAATTTAACTCCCAAGGGTGCTCTATGTTTGGAATCGGATTTACCGAAATACTTCTCATCTCTATCGTTGCCATACTCTTTCTAGGGCCGGATAAATTGCCTCAGGCACTGGTAGATATGGCAAAGTTCATTAAAGATGTCAAGAGAACAATCAGTGATGCAAAAGGCTCTTTGGAAGAAGAGATGAAAATTGCCGACCTAAAAGAAGAAGCACTCAATTACAAAAAACAACTTAACGATGCGACCGAAGAACTCAAGGGCTTTAAGAACCTTAGTTTTGATGACCTGGATGAAGAGACAAGTTATGATGATGAAGTCTCCACCGAGTCTGCCCAGGAGATAGCAAGACAAACGAAGAAAAAAGATACCTATGCAGAAGCTCCAAGACAATTGCCTGCGTCCGAAGAAGAACCGACAACTACTCAGGTAGAACCCAAAAATGATGTAGTAACGTTTAAAAAGAAACCTAAAAAAGCAAACAAAATGGCAAAAAATGAAGAACAAAAAGACCCAAAAGGTGATGCATAATGTTTGATGAACTACGCCCTCACCTTGTTGAGCTCAGAAAAAGACTGGGTCTGTCTGTTTTATCGGTTTTTATTATGTTCCTTGTGGCGTTTACTGTACACAAATCCATTCTGTCCTGGATAACGGCACCACTCAATGACGCGCTAACGCAAGTAGGGCTTGTTATAGAGGCCAAAAGTCATACAGCCTGGAAGATTCAGCAAAAAGATGCCAACAAGACAGTCACCATACCTGAAGAGAAAAAGAATGCAAATACCGCTGATGCCCATGCGCTCAGAGCATCCAAGGCGGCACAGGATCTCAAGACAACGCTTGGAAAGGCCTCAACACTTGCGGCAAGTCAACAAAACCCTCAAATGGCGGCTCTCTTAACAGAAGCAGCCGACGCTGCCAAGGCAATATCAGATGCTACATACAAACTTGCTGCCTCACTGGCTGAGATGAACGCAAGTATAGGCAATGGATCTAAAAAAACCTTTGAAGGTATGGTAACGACCCACCAGATCGGAGGGGTGTTCTTTGTAGCACTTAAAGTCTCTTTCTTTGCGGGTATCCTGGCAGCTTTGCCCTTTATACTCTATCAGATCTGGCTCTTTATAGCCCCGGGTCTTTACAGCAATGAAAAGAAAATGATACTGCCGTTTGTCATCGGCGGATCGATCATGTTTTTTGTGGGGGTGCTGTTTGCCTATTATATCGTGACGCCATTTGGATTTCAGTTTCTCATTACCTTTGGTTCCTTCCTCTATACCCCTCTTATCAATATCGAGGATTATGTCGGGTTCTTCACGAAGATCATGTTGGGCTTTGGTCTGGCATTTGAGTTGCCTGTATTTGCTTATTTTCTAGCCCTTCTTGGACTCGTTACCGACAAAACACTGAAAGATTTTTTCCGCTATGCCGTATTGATCATCTTTGTTTTGGCAGCCCTTCTTACACCGCCTGATGTTCTGACTCAACTTCTTATGGCCGGACCATTGATAGTATTGTATGGTGTCTCGATTCTCATCGTCAAGGCGGTTAATCCTTATACTGAAGAAGACGAGGATGAAGAAAGTGAAGATGAAAACCTCCAAAAAACAACCTGATCTCACAGACCTTCATACCGAAAACTATGACTACGAACTTCCTGAAGGGTTCATAGCCACGACACCGGTACACCCAAGAGACCATGCCAAACTATTGGTGTATGACAGAACAACAGATACCATTACACACACAACCTTTCAGCACCTCTTGGAGTTTTTACCCAAACAGTGTGATGTATTCATCAATGATACACGCGTTATCAAAGCACGTATTTTTGGCAAAAAAGAAGTACAAAGCATCCCTCACAAAGGCTCTTCACAAGGTGGAGGAAAAGTAGAACTCCTTTTTAACAAACCTCTTGATGCACACCGCTATCTTGTCATGATACGAGGCAAGGTATCCGCAGGTGCAAAACTCTTATTTGATGATGATCTAACAGCCATAGTAACGGAGTTGAATGATGATGGTTCGCGTATTGTTACCTTTCATCATAAAGGCAAAGACTTGCGCTTTGAAGAGCTGGTCACCGTTTTAGACAAGATAGGCCATCTGCCACTACCCCCATATATGCAACGGGAAGACACCCCTGAGGATGAAAACGACTATCAGACACTCTTTGCACAAAAAGCAGGTGCAGTAGCTGCCCCCACAGCTTCTTTGCATTTCACACCCGAGCTCTTTGATGCCCTGCAGCATAGACACAAAACACACAAACTGACCCTGCATGTAGGTGCCGGTACATTTAAGCCTGTTGATGCAGCACATATACTTGAACATCCCATGCATTCAGAATATTTTGATATCCCTGATGCCTCCGCAAAAGTATTGAAGACCTCAACGCCTATCCTGGCCATTGGTACCACGGTCACCAGAACGGTCGAATATTTTACACGCACAGGCAAAACTCACGGGGAATGTGATCTGTTTTTACACCCTTCCAATCCACCGCAGCGCGTCACCCATTTACTCACAAATTTCCACCTTCCCAAATCGACACTCATAATGCTGGTATCTGCCTTTGTTGGAAGAGAAAAAACGTTAGAATTATACAAGGAAGCCATAGAGAAAAAATACAGATTTTTTTCTTACGGCGATGCAATGCTTATACTTTAGGGAGGCTCTCCATGCGACACATTATGGTAACACTATCGGCACTGTTACTTTTTACAGGATGCTCCCAGCAAATAGTCAAACAGCCCTACCGCTATCCTAACTACAGCATTATTAAACCTGAGATAACATGTAAACCTAAGCGAAAAAATATACAAGAACTTTTACTGAGTTATCTAGGCAAGCCCTATGTCTGGGCAGAAGAAGGGCCTGATGCCTTTGATTGCTCTGGACTTACGTACAACATCTACGGCAAAATGGGCATAGAGATTCCCAGGACTGCCAGCGAGCAGGCCAAAATGGGTAAACGTGTCGCATTTAACAACCTGCACTATGGTGACCTTATCTTTTTTGGTGCCAATCACAGACCCAATTCACGCATCAACCATGTTGGTATCTATCTGGGGGACGGATGGTTCGCCCATGCAAGCAGTAAAGACAGAAGGGTCACAGTCAGTCATTTTAGCAAAGAACCCAAATATTTCAAACGTATGCAGCTTTGCAAGCGATACCTGAGTACAGATGAACGCGCCAAATATATGACCTGCGATGTCCCACTCAAAAAAATGAAAATTGTAGATGAACGCTATACCACCCCATGGCAAAAAGGTATGAAATTACCCAAAAAGGCTGTGCCGTAAAAACTGTTTCGCTTTAAAGATTGCCCTTTAGCATATCTTAAATGCATTGTTCTATAATACCATTATGACAAAATATTCCCTACTCCTTTTATCCATTATTGCCCTGGTCTTGACCTCATGTGGTCAAAAACCCAATCCGCACCCCAAAAATCCAAA
>CAYXZY010000024.1:0-9729 GCA_964469685.1 uncultured Sulfurovum sp.
TGGTACCTGCACAACAGCCCCGCTCTCAAGTGTGGCCGGTTTTTTACCGCCTTGAGAATCTCCTTTGAAATTCGGTGGAGTCTCTACTATTTTGAGTACCACGGTTTGAGGTATCTCAACAGAAATAGCCTTCCCCCCATGAAACAAGATATCCGCTTCCATACCATCGATCATAAAATCAAAAGTATCTTTACCTACCTGCTCATGCGTCAGTCCTATTTGATCAAAGGTTGTCGTGTCCATAAATTGTAAAAACTCCCCGTCATCATATAAAAATTGCATGGTTTTTTGTTCAAGTTCGGGTACCTCAAATTTGTCTCCTGCATGCACGGTTTTTTCAATCACCTTGCCTGTTTGAAGATTTTTGATCTTCATGCGTACAAATGCGGCACCTTTTCCTGGTTTTACATGCTGAAATTCTGTGACCTTGTAAGGGTTTCCTGTTATCTCGAGTCTTGCACCTTTTTTAATATCACCCATTCCGATTGTAGCCATAGTTGTTCCTTAAAAATAAATTGAATGATTATAGCAAAGGTTGGGTTAAAGGCGTGTTGGACCACATAGTGGCCAACACAGGAAGATAAACTATTTTGTAATGGAGACGCTATGTGGATTTTCCAGATCACAATGTGGATCTTTGTCAAAATCCATTGCCTTGGCATTATCCATAAGTACAGGGACAAAGAGTAACGATACGAACACAGCAGCTACCGTACCTGAGATCAGTGCCACTCCCAGCCCACCAAAGACAGGGTCACTTGCAAGAAGCGCAGAACCCAAGATGATGGCAACAGCAGTAAGTGCAATCGGTTTGGCTCTGGTTGCTGATGCAACTGCGATCGCTCTACGCTTTTTCATTCCTTCACATTCCATCAAAGATTTTGCAAAATCTATGAGTAAAAGTGAGTTTCTCGAACTGATACCGATCAGTGCAATGAACCCAATAAGTGATGTGGCCGTCAAAAAGAAGGTCTCTGTCGTAAACCAATTAGCAACCCAGTGTCCCACGATCACCCCGATAAGCGAAAGGAATGACCCTAGCAATACAATACCTGCGATCGAATAACTCTTATAGTAAATGACCAGCAGCAAGAAGATCAGGATCAATGCAGAGATAAATGCAGCTCCCAGATCTCTAAAGGTGTCAAGCGTGACCTTCATCTCGCCGTCCCAGCGTAAAAGATATTTTTCATGTGTATTTCTGTCTTCCAATGTCAAGTCAAACATATAGGTTGAAAAGTCGGCTTTAGTGACAATATAATGACTTTCAAACTTTTCTATCATGGTATCACGTGCCTCCAACAAAGGATAGACTTGAGAAACCATGTCTGTTTCTGCAACAACATTGGTCATGCGCGAAAGATCTTTATGCATGATCATATAGTTAGACTTTGATTTACGCACACTCACTACTTCACTAAGGGGCACCATCATACCTCTCATATTCATAAGATTGAGTGATGAAAGCTTATTTTCCAATGCTTCCTTTTTAGACTGTACAATCTTTTTACTCTCGTTGTCAAGTACTAAAAATATAGGTATTTGATCTGGAGAATTTTGAGAATTCTTATGCGCAATAACCATTCCCTCAAACGCAAGATACAAGATCTTATTGACTTGATCCACAGAGAGTCCTGAGCGTGAGATCTTCTCCTTATCCGGTATAAGTTCAAATTTTTCAAAATTTTCATCAGCCATAATATCTACATCAACCAAGCCTTCGGTATCTGACAATACATCTGCAACATCTACAGCCAATGATCTTACTTTTGAGAGATTGTCACCATGTACTTCTACAACAATAGACGCCAAGGTTGGAGGGCCTGACGGCTGTTCAATAAACTTGATATTCGTACCTCTAACCAACGGGATACATTTTTCTTTCACTATGGGTCTAAGACGCTGTACCATCAGAAATGACGGTTCATTTCGATGGTGTTTGTCTGTTAGGTTCACAGAGATCTCAGAAACATTTTCAGTACGTTTCATACTTGCACCCTTAACAAGACCGGCATAATCCAGCGGAATACCTTGTCCTAAAAAAAGCTCTATATTCATGACTTCCTGTTCTTGTTTCAATATATTGATCACACAGGAGCTCACCTCTTTGGTTTGCTCTATGGATGACCCCGCAGGCGTATCAACATAGACCGAAAAAGTATTGTCGCTTTTACCGGGTAACATTTTTGCCAAGACCATTTTGGTCGGGAACATCAACAGTGAAAGGAAGAATGCGGATGCAGTAAGAAAAATAACCAGATTTTTCTTGAACTTACTGTCAAGAATCCTATAAATGAAATCTTCAAATTTTTTCATTATTTTGCCCCCTCTTTTTCATGACCATGATGATCACCATGTTCTGGTTTTTTTAATAATTTTAAACTGAGATAAGGCGTAAAAATATACGCTACAAACAGTGAAGCGATCAGCGCTACAGGCACATTGTAGGGGATAGGTTTCATAAATGAACCCATCATGCCGCCAACAAACGCCATAGGCACCATTGTCAAAATGATCGCCAATGTGGCAATGTTTGTCGGGGCCCCGATCTCATCCGTTGCTTCTATCAGCAACTCATCCATCTCTTTATCTGAGGCATCATGTGCATGCAGATGCCTGTGAATGTTCTCAATAACAATAATAGCAGCATCCACAAGAAGCCCCAAAGACAACAATAACGCAAAGAGTGTGATCCTGTTCATGGTCTGTCCTGTCATCCATGCCGTAAACAGTGTTATGGCCAAGATAGCAGGTACGGTAAAGGTTACAATCATTGATTCTCTCCAGCCTAAAGCAACGACCAGCATCAAGGCAATGATGACAATAGTGATCATCAGGTGATGCATCAACTCATTGACCGCCTCATTGGCTCGTGTACCGTAATTTCTGGTAATGAGATACCCGACTCCCGCGTCTTCAAATATCTGAGCATGTTCTTTGAGTACATCAACGACATCTTCTGCAACAAATACGGCATTGGTTCCGGCAAGTTTTGCCACCGTCAGGGTGATCTGATTGGTTTTTTTACCCAAAGTCCCATTCACATCTTTTTTCAACAATATCTCAGCTGTTTGAAAATTCTGTATATCAATACCGTCCGTTACCGTTGCCACATCACGGAGGTAAATAGGTGAGCCCATGTATTGGGCCACAATGACCGATTCTACATCTTTGACAGTATCTATCGCATTCTTCACACCGAAAATGACCAATTTGTTGTCACGTGTTCTACCTTTTACATCTGGCACATCGACCGCAACTGATTGAACAGCTTTCATGATTTGCCCCATAGAAAGGTGATATGCAGAAAGTTTACCCATATCCACTTCAATATTGTACTGTGCTTTACGTGCACCTTTGAGTGTTGTTTTTGCAACATTATCGACTGCATTGATTTGCTGCTGCACATCTCGCACCAGCTCAAAAAGTCCTACATCATCCATCTGGCTTCCAGCTTTGGGATAAAAAGCTACCGTAAGGATAGGGATATCGATGTCTATATCAAACGGTTTTACCATAGGCTGCATTGTTCCCTGAGGCATTTTATCCATATTTTGCATGACTTTGTCATAAAGCTTCAGGTTTGAGTCCTCTCTGTTCTCACCAATATAGTACATGACATTTACAATACCTACATTGTCCATTGCCATACCATAAATATGCTCTATACCCCTTACCTCACGCAGTTTCCGCTCCAAAGGTTTGACAATCACATTTTCTATCTCTCTCGGGCTGGCTCCGGGCAAAGCAACAATGACAGCACCTCCGGAAATAGCTATCTGAGGATCCTCTTCTCTTGGCATGATACTCAATGCCAAATAACCCATGAGTAACAAAAAAGCACCCAATACTGCCGTAAGTGGACTTCGCAAGAAACCTTTTGCCAGCTTTCCTGCTATATTTATAACTTCATATTCTTTTCTCTGTGCCATATGATCCTACCTAATGATGATTTTTGCATACATACCAGGATACACCGAACGGTCCTTGATATCAAATTTCATTTTTATTTTAAACTTATGTGTCATTGGATTTGAACTGGGGATGATAGAAGTAATCTTCCCTTTTGTCGCAAAACCTATGGAAGGTATCTCAATGTCTACTTCCTTGTTCATATTGATATAGTGAAGCTGTGTCTCTGAGATCTCAGAAATAATTTTAAGCCTGCTCAGATCTGTAAGAACCACTGCTGGCATACCGGGAATGGCCATCTCCCCTTCATTAAGCTTTTTATCAACAATGACCCCTGCGTTAGGTGCATGAATCTTTAAATAATTGTATTGGTTCAACACCTCTTCTTTTTTTGCTTCGGCCTGCTTCACCTGCTCTTCTGCAATTTTTACCATATCCTTCAAGTTGTGCGCTGCCAGCTGAAGGGTCTCAAGTTCATACTTTGACACCATCTTTTTCTTATAAAGTCTTTCGTGGCGAGAAAGGTTTACAAGTACATTGTTATATTGGTTTTTATTCATCTGCAAAGCAAGTCTGGCTTGGGAGATACCCAGATCTACCTGACGTTCTGCCGCTTCTATCTCTTTTGAATCTATCTCATAGAGCAGTTGTCCTTTTTTAACAATATCCCCTTCCGAGACAGCCATTTTCCTTACATATCCCATGTACCTGCTCGTGATCATCTTTTGATTATCCGATATAACAGATCCGCTCAAAATAATTTCTACAGCTACCAAAGATGAACTCATAGACATCAAAGATACCAATATTATCATCCATATTTTCATTACTTTACTCATACATTCCCTCCTTTATTTAAAATACTGTTTAGCTCAAATATTTTTGTATTTCGTGTATTTTTTATGGTTAAAAGTTTTAAAAGTACTTCAAGCTCTTTAGACTGTTTAATGAGTACATCAGAGATAGAAACCATCCCTTCTTCATAACGTGCTCTATAGTTCTGGTACACTTTTTTGGCAAACTTTAACTGTTTTTGGAAACTTTTAACATCCGCATTGGCTGACAATATCTCCGTTTGAAGTTTTTTCACTTTCAGTGCAATCCCGCTTTTTGCCAGATCGACCTGATCTTGCACCATCATATAATTGACTTTGGCACGTTCAAGATTTGCAGCATCTACGCCACCATTAAAGAGATTCCACTTTAACTGTATACCTACAGTATAGGAGTCCTTATCTCTAAACTCATTCCAAAATGTATTGTCCGCTGATCCATATTCAGCAAAAGCACCCAGCGTTGGTAAAAAATTTGCTTTCTCAACATTCATGGCCATTTTTGATATCTGCAAGCCCAAAAGCGCTTTTTGGATATCAATATTATGACTCGCGATGCCGTCTTTATCTACAGGTGGTACAGGTGCCATATCATTTACTTTTTTTATGGAACTTACATCGGTATTTAACAAAAAGGAGAGAAACTGATAGGCAAGATCTTTATTGAGTTTTGCCTGGTTGTACATACTTTGGGCTTCTGCTTTACGTGCCTGCACCTCCAAAATATCTATATTTTGCGCATATCCTTCTTTTTGCATATTTCGTACAATTGACTCCAAACGCTTAATATTTTTAATGATCTTGGAAAGGTTTGTTATATAATTACTGATCAATGAAATATCATAAAATGCTTTTTTGGTTTGAAAGACTTTTTCATTCAACAATTTTTGTGTATCGTATTGACTCATTCGGTACATAGCAGAAGTGATATGCCCATATTCTGATAGCTTTCCTCCGGTATAGATTGGAAGCATATAGGAAATCTTGGTTTGATAATGGTTTCTTGGCTCAGGGTAATTTAAATTATTGGGTTGTGTAGAAAGTAATGTTTTCCCTCCATCAAAGGTTGGACTTCCCGGTGTAATCGTATCCATCTGTCCGATAAACTGATCAAACCCAAAAGAACCAAAGTCTGCTTCTCTACTTTGCAACTTAAATCCAAAAACATTTCCTGCGTCATTCGAACGCATGCCCATGATCGTTGCATCAAGTTTTCCATAATTTTGACCTTTTGCAGCTTTGGCCTCCAACGCTTTCATCTGCTCATTAAAACGTGATATCTTCAACTCAAGGTTATTGTCATCCAGCATCCTCATGGCTTGCTGCAGCGTTAGATTTTGAATACCTGCAGATAGCCCCAGTGTTGCAATTGCAAATAAAAAAAATGATTTTTTAAAAAACATACGTACTCCCATTATTATGAAATATTATAACTAAAGTCAGGCCATTTAGCTAGTATTTTACATATTCTACAGTTAAATTAATGGGATTTTACATCATATAATATTAATTTATCTTTAATATTAATATAACTTATGATAAATTTGTATTGCTGTTACTTTACAGGAGAAGATCCTGCAAATATCTTATAAACTTGCGTGGGATACGCTAATACATGCTTCCAAAGATGAAAGTTCATCAAGCACCTTTTTGGTTACAGTACCATCTACCCTAACCACTGCCAAAGCTTGCTCTTTACTGTCTCTTCCTAATCTAAAATCTGATATATTCAGACCATTTTCAGCCATGATCCTACCCACATCTCCTATGACCCCGGGAGTATCTGTGTTTCTGAAGAAGATCATTGTTCCTTTTGGTTCAACATCCAATATATAATCATCGATCTCAATGATACGCTGCACAGTATCAGCAAATACTGTACCTGCAATAGATATAGTGCCATCGACTGTGGTCAGTTTGATACCCACTTTATTGGTAAACCCGCTGTTGTTAGGCTTGACTTCTTTAGATATCTCTATACCTCGCTCAGAAGCAACGAACTCAGCATTTACATAATTGACCTGATCTCCTAGCGATTCTGTTAATACTCCCACTGTTGTAAATGTGGCCATCGATTCAAGATAGTCTGCAACCGGCCCAGCGGCTTTCACCCTAATCGATTTTACGGCACTATGTGTCACTTGTGCTGAGAGATGGCCTATTTTTTGAATAAGCTCAAGATACGGTCTGACAAAATCCGGTAACTCGTTCTCTTTGATTGGGAGATTAAGGGCATTGGGATAGGCTATTCCTTTTGCCGCAGCAATTGCATTTTCTGCAGCCTGGATCGCAATATTTTTTTGAGACTCTTTGGTATTTGCCCCAAGATGCGGTGTGACTGTTACATTATCCAGATCAAGTAAGGGATGATGTATTGCAGGTTCTTTGTTGAATACATCGATCCCCGCCATGGCAATTTTCCCTGAAGTAAGACCTTCCACAAGGGCATCTTCATCATATAGTCCACCTCTTGCACAGTTGATAAGTATCACCCCGTCTTTCATCTTGGCGATCTCATCTTTGCCTATCATACCGATGGTCTCTGCATTTTTAGGTGTATGGATCGTAATAATATCACAGGCCAATATCTCTTCAAAATCTTTAGTGTAGCTAATATCCAGATCTGTTGCTTTTGCAGGATCGATATAAGGATCATAAGCCACTACATCCATTTCAAATGCTTTGGAGCGGATCCCTACACGGGAACCAATATTACCAAAACCAATGATCCCAAGCTTCTTATCTTTAAGCTCAGTACCATACCAGTCCTGTCTTCTCCACACACGATCCAACTTAAGATTATTATGTGCATAAGGGAATGTTCTCACACAGGAAAGCATATGTGTCATGGTAAGTTCAACCGCTGCAATCGTATTGGCTGTAGGCACATTCATTATCACAATACCTTGTTTTGAAGAACCGGGAATATCGACATTGTCCACCCCTACTCCGGCACGAACAACAGCGGTTATCTTGGTTGCCGCTGCCAAAAATGCCTCATCCACATCTGTTGAAGAACGTGTTATCGCCACATCTGCCAAAGGGATAATATTTGAAATAAGTGTATCTTTAGGCTCATCTGCAGCATTGATCAATTCTATCTCTGGATCATTTGCAAGGATATCTAGCCCATCTTGATGGATATGGTCACAAACAACAATTGTCTTTTTTGACATTTCAAACCTTTTTTGTAATTTTTGTGTACCTATGTAGTACGAAGATATACGAAATCGTATAAACAGATGTATCTCTATTGTAGAGATACATCTATTGGGGTATTTTCTAAATATTATTTTTTAAGTATATCACCAAAAGCGTCACCAAGTGTCATACTGTCATCCTGGTCTTGATTAAGCTGCTCCATAGCTTCTCTCTCTTCTTGACGCTCCAGTCTTTTGACAGAAACTCTTATTCTGTCATTGTTTTCATCGATAAAACTGATCACACCGGTGATCTCCTGACCTTTTTCAATTTCATCAAATTTAAGCGGGTGGAGATCTTCTGTTCTTACCAGCGCATCAATATTATCTTCAAGTGATATAAAGACACCAAAGTCTTTTTTATCTTTGACAGTTCCGGTAACGATGGAACCGTTTTTGTGGTTTTGGGCAAAAGCTTTTATAGGTGAATCTTCAAGTGCTTTTTTAGACAGTGAGATCTTTCCTGCATCTTTGTCTATTTTGATGATTTTCACTTCTACTTCATCACCCACATTGAGTTCAGACTTTGCATTTTTTGATTTATCCCATGAGATCTCTTGATTATGAAGGAGTCCTTCTACGGCCCCTACTTTAACAAAAGCACCAAAGTCGGTAATGGATGTTACAGTACCAGTCACGACATCACCTACTCTATTTTCAGCTGTAAATGCATCCATAGGTTTAGGTAGAAGATTTTTAAGGCTAACTCTGAGTCTTCTGTTTTCCTTGTCTACTTCGATCACCTCAACATTAATGTCAGTGTTGTTCTCCAAGTAGTCTTTCGGGTGTTTTACATTTTTATCCCATGAGATCTCAGATACGTGAAGGAACGCTTCAAGGTCTTCGCCAAGGTCAACAAATACACCATATGGTTCTATATTTGAAACCGTTGCTGTGACTGTGTCACCTACACCGATGATCGCATCAATATCAGCCCAAGGATCAGGATTTGCATCTTTAATAGAAAGAGAAAGATGTCTTTTCTTTTTATCATACTCAAGTGCGACAACATTCACTTCATCACCTTCCTGGAAATATTTGGAAGGGTTAACAGGACCTTTGTGGGATATCTGTGAATAATGCACAAGACCGTCCATACCGCCTACATCTACGAACATACCGTATGAAGTAATTTTTTTGATCGTACCGACTACAGGCTCTTTGCTTTCAAGCAATGCTCCGACGATTTCATCTGTTTTGGCTTTGTCACGTTCAATAAGCTCTTTGCGGGAAACAACTACGCTTCCTTTGTCTTTATCCACTTTAACGATCACTGCTTTTACTTTTTTACCGATCGGATCGACTTTGGAAGAAAGGTAAGAAAGAGTACGTGGCATGAAGAACTCCAGGCCATCCACTTCTACGACATATCCGCCTTTGTTTTTCTTGGTTACGACACCTTCGATAATGTATTCTTGTTCTTCATCATACTCAGAAATAAATTCATTCAGTGCTGCGCGACTCAGTGCTGCCTTATGCGACACGCGTCCTCTTCCCTGGTTGACAACCTCTATTTCGTCGCCTACTTTGAAAAGTGCATTTCCCTCTTCATCTTTGATCTCATCAAGATTGAGATTCGCATCTCTGCCGCCACCTATATCTACAACCACCAAATTGTCTTTTTCATCAATCTTGACGATCGTACCTGTCACTAAATCACTTTTTGACTCTGACTTTTTAAACGATTCCTCGAGCATCGCTGCAAAATCTTCTGTTTCATCTATTTCGAAATCTTCGAACTTCATACCTATCCTTATGTGTACACTAATTTTGCGTTATTATAC
>CAYXZY010000025.1:0-9680 GCA_964469685.1 uncultured Sulfurovum sp.
GGCTCCTCCTGTACTTCCGGTGCTTCATGTGCTTCTGAAGACGCATCGTCTTGTATTTCAGGCACTACAAGACGCTCCACTTCTCCTTCTTCGTTTGCCGGTGATACAGTTTGAAAGACCAAGAAAACAAAAAACAATAAACCAGATAAGAATTTAGACATCATAGAACCTTTCTGTAAAATATAAATAATTCTACATAAAAATCAAAAAAAATACAAATGAATGTATTTAAAATGGCAAATATATCTTGTCAACCAACTCATCATATTCGTTTTTGGCATCAGAGTCTATGGTGATGCCTCCACCGCTTTTGTAGAAGAGTGTGTCATTGTCTTTTTCTATAAAACGTATCATCACGCCTGAGCGCAGTGACTTGCCGTCAAAGACGCCAAATACACCCGTATAAAAGTCCCGATCGAAGTTTTCAACTTCTTTGATGATGTTCACCGTACTCTTTTTGGGTGTCCCCGTGATGGAACCCGCAGGCAGCAGCTGTGAGAGGAGTGTGCCTAGCGTGTCTTTCCAGTTTGGAGGGAGTGTCGCTGTGATCTTTGAGCTTACCTGCAGCAGCTCTTTCTCTCCTGCTTTGATCTTCTCCACATAGCGAAATTTCTCCACCTTGACCTCAGAGCCTATGATACCAAGGTCATTTCGCATGAGGTCTACGATCATGACATGTTCTGCCATCTCCTTTTCATCGGCCAAGATGGTCTCTTTTGCATTTGGAAGGTTGGCATCGATGGTACCTTTCATGGGGTAGGTGGCAATCGTGTTGCCCTCAGTCTCCACGAAACGTTCAGGAGAAAAACAGATAAATTCATCTTTAAAGTAGAGCTTGAATTTTGCTTTTGCGTAGGTAAAGATCTCTTTGAGGGAATAGTTCGTCTCTATGGGGGTTTTGAAGGTGAGGTTGAGCAGATAGGTGTTGCCTGAGCGTATCTGCTCCAGCACTTTTTCCAACGCTTTTTTGTAGGTGGGGAAATCGACAGGGGTTTTAGAAAAGGTGAAGGATGTTTCTCTTTTTTTGACAGGGTAGTTACGCCAGTCCTCCAGCTTGTAAAAGATGTCATCGTCCAATGCTTCTAGAGGTTTGGCGAAAATCTTGTGTTGGTCGTAGGAGATGATGAAGAGAAAAGGGGTACGATTTTGACCTAATGTGTTGATAGTCTCAAAACCATGTTCTTTTGCTAACCAACTCATTCGTTTCCTCGCAGGGTGGATGTATCCACCTTTTATCGTATGTACAGGTGGATAAATCCACCCTACGCGTTGTGTATATTAACTGTCTAACAAGAGTAGCTTCAAGATAGCCATTCTCATGAAGACGCCGTTTTTTACCTGTGTGAGCACTTTGCATCGTGGGTCTTTGAGCATCTCGTCGGAGATGTCTATGTTTCGCATCACAGGGCCCGGGTGCAAGAGCAGGATGTCTCTGTCCTGCATACGTTCTTTGGTGATGCAGTACTGCCCGGCATAGTCGTCATAGTCTTCAAAAAGCTCTTTTTCGTGGCGTTCGAGCTGTGCACGCAGACTCATGATGACATCGACCTTGTCCATGACATCTTCGAGTTTGCTGTACTGAGGCAGGGTGCTTTGGGGCATGAATTGTTCGGGTGCAACCAGGACAATGTGCATACCCATACGACCAAAGAGCCGTATGGCAGAGCTGGCCACACGGGAACTGACGATATCCCCTACAATGGCAATGCTCTTGCCCTTGACGTCCCCACCAAAATGCTCGACCATCGTAAAGAGATCAAGCAGTGCCTGGGTAGGGTGGGCGTAGTTTCCTGCTCCTGCATTGATGACAGGTGTGGTCTGCATGTCTGCGAGCAGTTGGGGTGTGTCATTTTCAGCATGACGGATGATAACCCCATCAGGCTCCATGGCACAAAGGTTGGCAAAGGTGTCTTCCAGGCTCTCCCCTTTTTTTGCAGAACTTCTACTGGGATCAAGATGTACCACAGCCGCACCCAAACGCTTGGCTGCTACCTCAAAAGAAGAGCGCGTTCTGGTACTTGCTTCAAAAAAGAGGGTGATGAGCAGTTTGTCATGCAGAAGCTGGGGAGGACGCTGTGCTTTAAAGCTTTGGGCATCTCGCAAAAGCTGTGCGATCTGCGCATCGGAAAAATTGCCGGTATCAACGAGATGTTGCATTGGTATCCTTGCATAAATAATTGTATGATTATAGCCAAGCTATGGTAAAAGAGTGAAAAAGTTACAGTGCATCAATGTACTTTTACATATTAAAGTCAAAAGATTTGGTTTTGGTAGACAAGAGATTGACATGCAGCATATTTCTAATGTGGATAGGGGTAACTATGAATTATAAGTGTTGATCTTCAAGACAATATAGTGGGTATATAATTTATGCTATAATCAATACACTAAAAATATATTTAAAGAAGATGGTTATGACGAAGAATGATATATTGGAAGTTCTATCACGAGAAAAAGAGTATTTGCAAAAAACATATGAGATAGATAAAATAGGTCTGTTTGGAAGTTATGCAAAAGGGTTACAAACGGATGAAAGTGATATAGACATCTATGTGGAATTTAAACATAAAACATTTAGAAATATAGCTGGGTTATGGGTCTACTTGGAGAATCTTTATAATCAAAAAATAGATTTACTTTATAAACACAAAAGGGCAAAAGGTGCTATTTTTGAACAAATCCAAGAAGATGTGATTTATGGATAAATCTAGTACATTAGAAATTTTAGATTTTATACTTGAAAGTATTGCTATTGTTAAAAGGCGTTTTAAACCTATAGTTTCCAGTGATGACTTTTTAGAAGATGATGAGGGATTGGATAGATTAGATGCTATTGCTATGAGGATACAAGCCATAGGTGAAGCTTTGAAAAATCTTTATAAGAGAGAAGAAACATTGCTATTGAAGGTCGAAGATAAATATTATTGGAGTACGATCATTAAATCAAGAGACTTCATATCTCATCATTATGTAGATTTGGATGCTGAGACTATTTTTGATATTTGTGACAATGAGCTTGATATTCTTGAAGAAAATATTCAAAAACTGAAGTCTTTATAAGCTATTTGAGGTAAGAATCAAGATAGCAGTTTAAACCACCTTCAACACTCCACCACTCAGGAAATACCGCATCATAGTATGGCTGTGTGACCTCTTTGAACGTATCTTCATCTTCATAGAGGTTAACGCACCAGTCATACTGTATATTTCTTGCTTTGAGGGCTTCCTGGGAGAGGAGGTTGTCGTTGATGCATCCCAGGCGGCTGGGGGTGACAAGCAGGGCAGGAATGTCAAGCGTTTTGATGAGGTCGATCATCATATAGTCTTTGGTCACAGGGACAAGCAGCCCGCCGGCACCTTCTACCAGGAGTATGTCACAGAGTTTGCCCAGTTCACGGTACTTTTCCATGATCTTTTCCAGTTGGATCGTTTTATGCATATCTGCACAGTAGGGGGCTGCAGGCAGAGGGAATGTATAGGCAGTGATATCATCCGTTGTGAGGTCTTTGAAGTTCTCATTAACCTTTCTACAAGCTTTTAGTAGTATAGTGGCATCAGGGGCTGTGTCGGTTACACCTGTTTCGACAGGCTTGTAAACACCCACTTTGTGCCCTTTGGAAGCCAGGGCATCGATGAGTTGTAGGGTCGTATACGTTTTGCCTACATTCGTACCTGTAGCGGTGATGAAAAGTGATTTCATTTGTAAATCCTTAATCTTTTAATGTATAATGGTATAAATTTTAGAGTTAGGAAGTTTAGCATAACATGCCCAAAATAGAAGAAGAATTAGAATTAGCCTTAGAGCTGGAAGAACCAAAAATGTTTAGGGTGCTTTTGCACAATGACGACTATACAAGTATGGTATTTGTTGTTGAGGTACTGACAAGTATCTTTCACAAGTCGAGTGCAGAAGCCGAAAAAATTATGTTGCACATTCATGAGACAGGCAAAGCGATTTGCGGGGTATACTCTTTTGAGATAGCACAGACAAAAGCACAGCAAGTCAAACAAAGAGCAAAGCAAAATGAATTTCCTTTGCTGGCAACAATAGAACAAGATATCTAAAAGGAGTTAATATGATAAGTGTAGCACTCAATGACGTATTTAAAGGCGCAGTAAATTACGCCAAAGAACATCATCATGAATATCTGACAGTGGACCATTTGTTTTTGTCTATTCTCAGATCAGCTACTGGAAAAGAGATTCTTACTTCGCTAGATGCAAACCTTGATGCTTTGGAATCAAGTATAGAAGAACATATAGCAAGTACAATACCATCCGTGAAAGAACAGATAGAACCTTTTGAAACAGTGGCACTTTCACGTACGATCAATGACATGATGACACATATACATACATCAGGACGTGCAGAAGCATCTATAGGAGATATGATCGCAGCGATCTTTATGCAGGAGCATTCTTATGCAGTGTATCTCATGAAGAAAGAGGGTATTTCACGTGTGGATATTCTAGAAGTGATCTCGCATCGTAATGATCAGCAAAATACACAGAATGAAAATGTTGAGCAAGGGAAAGAAACCTTACTTGATAAGTACACCATGGAACTTGTCTCTCTGGCCAAAACCGGCAAGATCGACCCTGTAATAGGCAGGGCAGACGAAATAGAACGCGTGATGCAGACACTCTGTAGACGCAAGAAGAACAACCCGCTGCTTGTGGGTGAGCCCGGGGTCGGTAAGACAGCTATTGCGGAAGGTTTGGCACTTCGTATCAGCGAAGATGATGTACCGGCAATTCTGAAAGACTCGAAAGTCTTTGCTTTGGATATGGGTGCACTGGTGGCAGGAACAAAATACAGAGGTGATTTTGAGAAGCGTCTTAAAGGCGTGATCAAAGAGCTGTCTGCTCAGGACAAATCGATCATGTTCATCGATGAGATACACACGATGGTCGGTGCAGGTGCTACAAGCGGCGGCAGTATGGATGCCTCCAATTTGCTTAAGCCTGCACTTGCGCGTGGTGAGCTGAAGTGTATAGGTGCCACGACGTATGCGGAGTTTAGAAACTTCTTTGACAAAGACAAGGCACTCAGCCGAAGATTTGCCAAAATAGATGTAGATGAGCCAAGCATAGAAGATACCTTTACAATCCTCAAGGGTGTACAGAGCAAGTATGAAGACTACCATCACATTGCATTCAGCGATGAAGCATTGCAGTCTGCCATAGACCTGTCGGTCAAATACCTGCATGACAGGTTTTTACCCGATAAAGCGATGGATATCATCGATGAAGTGGGTGCACACTTTATGCTTCAGGGTAAAGAGAATGCCGAAGTGACAAGCAAAGACATAGAGTATTCTGTGGCCAAAAGTCTGAAGCTGCCTACCAATGTCGTAGGTACGGACGATACCAAAAAGCTCAAGAGATTAGAGAAAGATATCGCCTCACATATCATCGGTCAGGATGAAGCCATCTCTGCACTGACTACGGCGATAAAGCGTTCGTATGCAGGACTCAATGGGGACAACAAGCCTATTGGTTCTTTCTTGTTCGTCGGGCCGACAGGTGTGGGTAAAACGGCACTTGCGACTCAGCTTGCAAAGACGATGAATGTACACTTTGAGAGACTGGATATGTCAGAATATATGGAACCACATGCGATCTCAAGACTCGTAGGTGCACCTCCGGGATATGTCGGTTATGAGCAAGGCGGTCTGCTTACAGAGATGATCAAGAAAAACCCTCACACGGTTTTGTTGCTCGATGAGATAGAAAAAGCACATCCGGATATCATGAATATTCTGCTTCAGGTGATGGATGGTGCCAAGCTTACAGACAACAATGGTATTGTCTCTGACTTTAAGAATGTTGTGCTTATTATGACCTCTAACCTTGGGACTAAAGAGGCAAATGTCATGGGCTTCAATAAAGACACATCAACCAAAACAGACAAGGCACTCAAGTCCTTCTTCTCGCCTGAGTTTAGAAACAGGCTGACAGGTACCATAGAGTTCAATACACTCTCGCTCGAAGCACTGGTGAGCATAGTAGATATAGAGATAGGCAAACTCAATGACCTGCTCAAAGGAAAAGACGTCAAAGTCAAGCTGAACAGAAAAGCCAAAGAGTACCTGGCCAATGAAGGGTATGACGAGCGTTACGGTGCAAGACACATCGCACGTGTGATCGACCTCAAGGTGAAAGAAGCACTGACAGATGAAATGCTCTTTGGCAAACTGAAAAAGGGTGGATCTGTAAAAGTAACATACAAAAATGAAGCATTGCAGTTTGCTTTTGAAGGAAAGTAAGGTTTTTTGCAGCTTTGATGTCAGATGAGGAAAAGAGAGCCAATCTTCTTTTAAACAGCGCTACGATCATGTTCCCAGACCCCAGAGAGGTTGACGACGACGGCTTGATCGGGTATGGAGGCGACCTTTCCTCAGCGATGCTGCTTTCCGCATATAAGCAGGGTATTTTCCCCTGGTATAGTGAAGGTGAACCCATCTTATGGTGGTCGCCGGATCCCAGACTGCTGCTTTACCCCAATCACTTTATCGTACGAAAATCATTTAGAAGGGTGTTGCGTTCAGGTAAGTTCAAGGTCGCTTTTGACAAAGACTTTCCTGAAATCATAGGACACTGTGCCTCTGTGTACCGTGAGGGTCAGGAATCTACATGGATCACCGGCGAAATGAAAGAGGCTTACATCAACTTACATGAACAGGGATTTGCACACTCTATTGCCGTCTATCTTGACGATAAACTCGTAGGTGGTCTTTACGGACTGGCTATCGGGAAGGCTTTTTTCGGAGAATCGATGTTCTCTTTGGTGTCGGATGCATCCAAGGTTGCTTTTAAAGCACTAAGTGATGTTTTAGGTAGCAAAGGTTATGATTTTATAGACTGTCAAATGAAGACAGACCATATGGTACGTTTAGGAGCCGAAGTGGTCAAGAGAGAGGTTTTTCTCGATGCACTGGAGCTTGCCATCCAAAAACCTACTGACAGCGGTTCTTGGGATACATTCCATTGGGAATATAAGGAATAAAAAATGGTAAATAGAGATATAGGGTTCTCACTATGGTTAGATTTTGTTGAAAGAGATTTTTTAAAAAATGATTTTTCTTCTTTGATTGAAAAGGGTATTATCAATGGAGCAACGTCAAATCCTTCCATTTTTGCCACTTCAATCACCACTTCTCCTGCATACAAAGAGCAACTGAGCAGTTTGGCAGGCAAAAGTGCCAAAGAGAAGTATGAAGCACTTGCCATTGAAGATATTCGTACAGCTGCCCAGGCTCTCAGAGAGAGTTACGATGCCGGCAATGACGGATATATCTCCATTGAAGTTGATCCGTTTTTATCCAATGATACCCAGGGGACCCTTGAGGAAGCAAAAAGGCTTTTTGCAGCCATAGGTGAACCGAATGTAATGATCAAGGTTCCCGCTACAGATGCAGGGTATGATGCCATGAGAGAACTTTTAAGTACGGGTATCTCCGTCAACGCTACCCTTGTGTTCTCTCCCAAGCAGGCCAAGCGTTGTCTTAAAGCCATGAAAAAAGGACTCGAAGAGTTTGAAACATCAGGAGGCGGACGATGTGAAGCGGTCATATCTGTCTTTGTAAGCCGTTTTGACCGCCTGCTGGACAGAGACTTGGCACATGAAGGCATGGATGTCAAGAAAACAGGCATCTACAATGCAGCCAAGATCTATAATCTTATTGAGTCAAACCATACTCCCGCAGTAAGAACGCTCTTTGCAAGTACAAGTGTCAAAGGTGATGATGTACCTTCGGATTATTATATGCGTGAACTTTTGGCACCTCACTCAGTCAATACGGCACCGCTTCAAACGATCGAAGCGTTTATCTCCAAGCCTGCCGCCACGCCGAAATTACCCATAGAAGACAGGGAAATCAATGGGTATTTCACCAAACTCTCTGACAATGGATTTGATATGGATGCCATCTATGACCAGCTTCTTAAAGAGGGGCTGGAGGCATTTGAAAAATCATTTGAAGAGATGTTAGACGCAATAGGTGCATAACTGCTGCACATAAAAGGGCATATATGGAAGAGAAACTTAAACTTTATTTACGTACGATGATCAGCAACGGAGGCTCCGACCTTCATATCAAATCGGGTGCTATTGTCAGGGTACGTGTGGACGGGGTGCTGAAGATGCTCGGAAAAGATGCATTGACCTCAGAGATGGTCGAAGGCATAGCTGAAGCCATCACTTCACCTGAACAATACATCAAGCTCAAAGAAGATAAAAACCTTGACTTTACCTATGTCCTGGGTTCAGAGCACCGTTTCAGGGTCAATTTCTTCCATCAAATGGATGGTCTGTCAGCCGTTTTCCGTATTATTCCTGTAAAGATCGCAACATTGGATGAGCTGAATTTGCCGTCTGTGATCAAAACATTTACCGAGATACAACGTGGATTGGTCTTGGTAACAGGGGTTACGGGATCGGGTAAATCAACAACCCTTGCCGCCATCATCGACAAAATCAACCGAGAAGAAAAAAAGCATATCATTACCGTGGAAGACCCTATAGAGTTTATTCATAAAGACAGAGGCTGTCTTATCAATCAGCGTGCCATAGGACAGGATACGCATTCGTTTTCCGATGCACTAAGGGCAGCGCTGAGAGAAGACCCTGACATTATACTGGTCGGGGAAATGAGGGATCTTGAGACCATCGATATCGCACTGCATGCTGCAAACACGGGACACCTGGTATTTTCTACCCTGCATACGCTTGATGCAAAAGAGACCGTAGACAGGATCATCGGTATGTTCGGTAAAGAGGAGCAAAATCGTATCCGATCCTCTTTGGCATCCGTACTTGAAGGGGTCATCTCCCAAAGGCTCATTCCTACAAAAATGGGCGGAAGGGCAGCAGCGATCGAAGTCCTTAAAAAAACTGCGAGAATAGAACAGCTTATCATGGAAGACCGTGATTATGAAATACCGGATGCCCTTTTTGAAGGGAAGGAGATCTACGGTACGCAGACCTTTGACCAGGCATTATTGGATCTTTTACGTGAAGGACGTATCTCTGAGGAAGTGACCCTTGAATATGCGACAAATCCTGCAGATATGAGACTCAAAATGGATGGTGTTGGAAAAGGTGCGATCGTCAAAGAATCTGCCTCAGACAGAGAAGTCGACGTCTTTGAATTTAAAGAAGATGATGAAGAGAATATAGAGCCAAGCTGACCTCAAAAGATGTTTTTAACCTGATTTCGATATAATCCGTTTCTATTTTAATTTAAGGAACACAAATATGTTAGAAGGTATCGTTAGAGAGAGTATCGGAAAAGTGAATGCAAAGAAGCTTAAAAGAGATGGTTATCTAATCGCGAACATTTATGCAAACGGCGTTGAAAATATTAATGCAGCATTTAAACGTGGTGAGTTTGTAAGAACAGTAAGAAATAAAGAAACGCTTACGTTCCCTGTAAAAGTTGGCGATAAAGAACTGAATGTATTTATCCAAGAATATCAACTACACCCTGTCAATGGGGATGTACTTCATGTAGACCTAAGGGTTGCCGTACCTGGTCAAGTCACAAACTTCCTTGTCCCTGTAGTTACACACGGAACACCAAAAGGTCTTAAAAACAAAGGTGTGCTTGTAATGTCTAAAAAAAGATTAAAAGTAAGAGGTACAGTAGAAGATATGCCTGCGAATTTTGATCTGGATG
>CAYXZY010000026.1:0-9650 GCA_964469685.1 uncultured Sulfurovum sp.
GACAGAGAAAGATTTTTAAATGAAGGGATGGATGAATACATCACCAAGCCAATTGAAACATCTGAATTACTCTATGTACTTAACAAGTTTTTATCGCATAAGTCCCGTATTACTACAGGTGGTTCTGCTAAAGCGTCAGAAAAACCTGCGGCTGCCCCAACGAAAGAAACTTCAAAAGCCAACGACACAGAAAAAACGGTGGAAGCACCAGCTGCTGTGACTCCTCAACATGAACCTGAAGCACCAACGGCATCCAAAGAGTCAACCATAGAAGCGGCTGTTAAAGCCGAACCAGAAGTCGTCCATGAAGAAAAAATAGACATGATCGATGAGGCAAAACCGATGGAAGTACTTGATATCATGGAGGAAGTAAGCACACCATCTGAGACTTCACAAGCCGCTGCTGTACAAGAAAAGGCAATCCCGGAGACAGAAACCATTGCAGACAAAAAGATCTTGATTGCAAAAAACTTCCTGCTTGAACGCAGAGTTTTGATCAAAGTGATTGAAAACCTTGGCTATACCTATGATGTCCTGGATACAGGTGAAAGTATCGAAGACAAACTGAAAACTGGTAAATATGACATACTCTTTGCAGATTCAGATGCAATCACAGAGGATATAAGACAAAAATATGATAATGTCGATATACTCACAAAAAATAAATCTAAAGAAGAAATTCAAGCTCTTATACAAGCAAAAAGGTTAGGATAGATGGCATTAAAAGTACTCATAGTTGATGATGACTTCATCAACAGAAAGCTCTTGCAAACTCTTTTAAAGAAGAACAGCAATGTGGTAGATATCATTGAAGCAGAAAATGGATCAGATGCCCTGGATAAACTCAAAAGGGACAATACGATCAATCTCATTTTACTGGACATCATGATGCCTATCGTTGACGGTGTGGAGTTTTTGAAGATATTTAGATCAGATATGTCCAACTCTCATATTCCCGTCATTGTACTTTCAACAGATGACACAAGAAAATCAGAAGTATTTGACAATGGAGCCAATGACTTCCTAAGAAAACCCATCAAGGAAGATGACCTCTTTAGCAAGATCTCTCAATGGTCATAAGCATATAGACATTGCCCTTTGGGAAATGTCAACTTCTGCTAACAAATATCTCTTTTAGCACATCATCGATCTCACTTACCCCGATGATCTCAAGATTGTCTTTCACTTCATCTGGGATCTCATCGAGATCACGTTCATAATTTTTCATTGGGATAAGGGCTTTAGTGACACCGGCCTTATAAGCAGCAATCAGTTTTTCTTTCAGTCCGCCAATGGGCAATACCTCACCTGTAAGCGTCACTTCTCCAGTCATCGCAACCTTATTGTCTATTTTGTTTTCGCTTAAAATAGAAGCGATCGCAGATACCATGGCTATACCGGCACTGGGACCATCTTTAGGTGTGGCACCGGCAGGTACGTGTATATGCAGGTCATAGCGCTTATACACTTCAGAACTGTCAACCTGTATACGCTCCTCCCGTTCTTTTGCACTGTGAGGAATCACTGAAGGCAGGATTGCCAGACGTCTTTCGTCTATCAGTATTTTGACAAGTGAATGTGCAATACGTGCAGATTCTTTCATGACCTCTCCAAGAGAACCTGTAAGCTGTAACGTGCCCTTGCCTTTGATCTTGATGGCTTCAATCGTAAGCACGTCTCCGCCCACTGCAGTCCAGGCAAGACCGTTTACAACACCTACTTGAGGCTCAGCATGCACCGTAGAGATCTCAAATACTTTTTTATCTGCAAACTTCTCCAGGTTTCTTTTGGTAACAGTGATATGATCTTTTGTTCTGTCTTCAAGTAATATTCTGGCTGCCTTTCTCATCAGCTCTGCGATACGACGTCGTAAATTTCGAACGCCGGCTTCTCTGGTGTACTCATCTATTAACAGTTTTAATGCTTTATTGCTAATATGTAATTCTCTGCGTTTAAGCGCATGTTTTTTTAGCTCTTGAGGTATCAGGTAACGTTTCGCGATCTCAAACTTCTCTTTGGGTGTGTACGAATTGAGTCCTATAAACTCCATACGGTCACGCAACGGTGCAGGAATTCGCCCTACATCATTGGCTGTTGCGATGAAAATTGCTTTACTGAGGTCAATATTGAAGTTCAGATAATAGTCTCTGTACCTACTGTTCTGCTCAGGATCAAGTATCTCCAAAAGTGCAGCCGTAGGATCACCTCGCATGCTTCTTCCGACCTTGTCTATCTCATCTAAAACAATGACAGGATCCATACTTTTTGCTTCTATGAGTCCTTGAACCAAGCGTCCTGGCATCGCACCCACATACGTACGTCTGTGACCCCGAAGCTCGTTCACATCCTCCAAGCCACCCAGCGCAATACGCACTAGCGGTCGCCCGAGTGCCGTGGCTATAGAGTTTGCCAAAGATGTTTTACCAACCCCCGGAGGTCCTGCAAAACACAGTATGGCTCCATCCGTTTCTTTTTGTTTGATGCCTCTGAGTTCTGCCAGTTCCCTGACTGAAAAAAACTCTACGATCCGTTCTTTTGGTTTTTCCAGCGAATAATGGTCTTTATCCAGCTCTTCAGACACCTTGGCTACCGATAGATTCTGTTTTGTGAGCTTTCCAAACGGTACCTCCAACACCCATTCAAGATAGGTCTGCAACACATTGGCATCCGATGAATCAGGATGCATACGCGCAAAACGGTCTAGCTGCTTACTGATCTCCTTGAAAGCATCTTCTTGCAGATAGGGCTTTAGGGCTTCTACTTTTTCCCGGAAGTTGGCGATCTCTTCTTCTCTTTGGGTGTCTATTCCCAACTCCTGCTGTATCTCTTTCAGCTGTTCTTTTAAAAAATACTCTTTGTTCGTCTGCTCTATTTTAGAATGTACTTTTGTGCGTATCTCACGCTGTACTTTGGCTGCTTCTATCTCTGCTGTAACCACATCTATAAGTCCAAGCAGTCTTTTTTCTATATTTGGCTCGATGTAGAGTCCATACGCCACATCTTTGTCAAGTTTCAGCATAGAAGAGACAAGATCAGCGATACGGTTTGGCTCATCATTCTCTTCTATGGTACGTACAAGATCGGAAGAAAAAGCACTGTTCAAAGAAGAAAGGGTTTTGATCTTGTCCCTCAATATCTCCATCAGTGCATCTGCTTTAAGCTTGTTAAACTCTTCGGGCTCTATGGTATCTATGATCGCACGGTTGAACGTGCCCTCCTGCTTTTGCAAGATCTTTCCGCGCGTATGCCCCTGAAAGAGTATCTTGACCCTTCCGTCAGGTAAATGCACTTTACGCATTATGGAGCCTATCACACCTACTTTATAGATATCATCAAACTCTCTGCTGCCCTCTTTTCCTTCAATGGAAGATGTCACAAAGAGCAAAGAGTCATTCTCCATGGCATCCGTGGCTGCATCTATGTCTTTTTGATTGGTCAGAAAGATAGGGCTTATCATAAACGGGTAGAGAAAAAGTTCATCCTCTACTACTATGGGTAATGTCGTTGGAAATGCATCATAATCGCTGAGTTGCATAGTTTGTTTCCTTAAAATGTATTCATTGAATTGTTTTATTATATCGAAGGTGTTGCCATTTGGCAACACAATGGGGTCAAATTGAAACGATATCTAATCAAATATCTTACCGATGATCCCTTGTTTAGGTGGTGTAATATCTGCCATTTCAACCATAGAGCCTTTGTTTTTTTCTCTGTAGATCTTCGCTGCTTCAGGTTTGCCGGTCCTGTCATACAAGGCGGCGATGTTTTCATTGAGCAGATACTGGCTCATATAGAGTCTGATAAGTATCGTGTTGACCATTGGTGCATACACGGAACCCGGATATCTGTAGAGATATGTTTTGGCTTTTTGGATACTGTCCATAATGAGTTTCTGGTCTTTGTAGACCTCTTTTATGCCCAGAAAAGATGCTTTGAGTTTCATAAAGTCAATATACTCGCGGTTGTCACTTTCCCCAAAACGTTTGTTATACTCGTCAAGGTAATAATTGGCCAGAAGATACTTCTCATTGTTCATATGTGCATGTGCCAACATCAAGATGGCCGTAGGCATCAGCGGAGAACGTATGTGCTCACTCTTTAAAGAGATATAAAAGGCATCTGCCTTGTCCATGTTGTTATTGCTGATACTCTTCCCTATCTGCTTGTACCAATAGAGTGCAGGCTTATTGAACTCCTTCACATCCTCCGTAGTCCCACCGGCACATCCGGCCAATACAAATACCAAAACAATGCTGCTCAATACTGTTTTCTTAAAAATCATTTCTTACCTTACGTGAAAATATACATAAATTATATCTTAGCTTAATGTTTGTAAAAAGTGTATTAGGTTTATATAAAATCCTAACATAACTGCTCTACACCATAAAATATATTATGAATTTGGTTGCCCTACGATAAACGCATGTCCCGTTTCACTTGCAATAGTTATACTTACATCTGCAATGCTACTATCTTCAAAACTTAGTGTAAATGTACAATCATTTGCCATATAGCTGCCAAAATCATTGGTCGCGGAATAGACTCCGACATGAGGCCGTCCCAAATGATCAAAAGCAATAAGCTGCCCACCTGCGCACCCTCCACCAAATAAAACACTGTCAACACCAAACTGTTTATAGATAAATATACTGGGACTTTCATCTGTTTCATCCAAACTGTCATCACCTGCCCGATGATACATATATTTGCCATTTGTCGGATCTATGGCTGTTTCTAGTTTATCGACATTATTATCCCCATCAATATTGGTAGAAATTGTATAATAAGCTATTTTTCCATCATATGAGCCAAAACGCAAATGCCAATAGGCACTTTGCCAAGTTCCATTATTTGGGTCTGTTTTATTATCCATTAATGCGAGGTGTTGTGTATATCGGATCGCTGAAAGTACATTGTCAGCTACTTCTTGTCGAAGGTCACGTTCCATTCTAGGCATTGCCAATGATGCTAAAATACCTAGTACAACAATAACCATCACCAGCTCTAACATAGTAAATGCTGACTTTTTATGCTTCATCATATAAAACCTTTGGATAATTCTCAAATTTTATAAAGTATACATAAATTCTGCTAAAACTAAAACCATCTTTCTGCCGTATATAACTAAGAGTATGTTAACTCAATTTTACCTATAATTTATCATTATAAAAATTTTGACATTTTTTGACATTTTTTTGATATATTGATGAGTAGATATTATTAAGTAATCATATATAGTTTGAACAAGGAACACAATGACTCTCGTAAATAAAATAAAATCTTTTTTAATCATACTGACGTTTGTATATCCAGTTACTATCACTTATGCAGCACAATTAGCTAATGACACCTTTGATACTGGATTTGATGGATGGTCAGGAACAAGTATCTCAAATGTTTCAGGGTGGTTGAAGATTGAACGTGACACTACAGCTACTAAAACCTATAATTTAGGTCTAGCAAATGCCAATACTCCAGTGACTATAGAACTCAGACTCTATGTACCTGATGAATGGGAAAGCAGTGGAAGTTATCAAGACTTTTTTAATGTTTTGGTTAATGGCACCATTGTTCAAATATATTCCCACGGTAGTGGAACACATGTACATTCTTTCACATCTACACTTGATAGTGCAGGAGATATTACTTTAGCATTCAATCCCAATACTACAGCAAATAATGAATATGCAGGCGTAGACTATGTTAGCATAGATGATAGTCTCTCTTTTACAACTAACAATCCTAGAGACTTTACAAAAGTCGATGTAGAAGGCCAGAGTAGTACAAACATAACAGGAGATCTTCTAGTTATCGGGAACCAATCCCTTTGCTGGAAAAATGGAACCCAAACCTGTCAACAACCTCCAAGTGGTGGTTCTAACAATAGCTACTTCCAAAGTAATGCCAACTTAGATCCTTCTGCGAGCTCACAGGGGTATGTTAACTCCACATCAGCAAACCTTACATTAAATGCAAATGACAGAGTAGTGGAAGCTTGGCTTTACTGGATAGGACGTCTTTATGATGAAAGTTCTAAACATGCAAATGCAAATACCATCCAATTTAAAACCCCGACTACAGTTGACTACGTGACTTTGACAAGTGATACCAATAAATTTAACTGGATGTTTTCTAACAATTTCTTTGATTATGGTGCTGCAGTTAATGTGACAGAATATGTCAAACAAAGTGGAACCTACTGGGTTGCTGATCTTCAGGCTACTGAGATGAAAAACCAGGGATCAGGATGGGCACTTGCCGTTATTGTTGAAGATACGGGAACCAATAAACTAAGAACATTAAAAAACATTTCACTTTATGATGGGTTTAACGGAGTCTATAATCAAGCACCCTATCCAACAACAGTCAATTCAAACATATCAGGTTTTTTGACCCCCAAAAGTGAAACGGTCAACTCAAACCTCATTATTTTTGCAGGAGAATCCGACCGCTCACTTGGTGACTCAATGACTATTACAAAAAAAGACGGAACTGCAATTAAGATAAAAGACAGTTTAAATAATACAAATAACGTACAAAACGGTACTGTATCTAGAAACGGAGCTAATGTAACAGATAGGAACCCAAATTATGAAAATACTCTGGGGGTCGATATAGATGAAATAGATGTAAGTCATATTATAGACAATCAACAAACATCGACTACTATTACCGTTAACTCAGATGATGATAGAATCTTCTTATCTATGTATGGTTTTGCTACAGAACTGTATATCCCTGAGCTTTGTTATGATTATGTTATCCAAAAAAATAAATACACTCTCCCATCAAAAGATAGAAATATGTCATCATATGGGACAGGGACACTGTCGGTCGGAGTGGCTATAAGAAGTTTGGAGGGTGACTTTGACCTAGAAAGAAGCAGCCTTAAGGTTGAGCTGGCACCTAGTACTGGAGTCACATTTGATAGTGCTTTTTATTCTCCAGTTACTGTAAATATCCTTATCCCTGCTATAAATGTACCGCACCCATCGACAGATCCCAATATTGCCATAGGGGAGAATGCCACCACAGTTGGGGGAACTATCTCAAGACTCCAGCGTTACTTCACTCGTTTTGACTATACCCAAAGTGCGAATACTTATAAAGGGCATTTTGAGTTTGACCTTAATACAACTATTGACTTTGGTTCCGGCCCAGTTAAATACCAATATTCCACAAAAAACAACACGATAAAACAATGTCCAATATCTAGTATATATGCTCCTGAATGGGGACAATTCAATATTGAGAGGACAAACAGTGACCCTACGACAGCAGATCAAATACGCTATCCTTTATATACCCAAATTGTCGGAAGAGACTTTGATGTGTCCATCGTTTCTTATGACGATACACATACTGTACCAAAATCCATTTCTGATGTCACTGTGGATGTGGAACTCATAGATGCCAAACCTTTTGGAGATCAAAGCTTCAAATGTAATAATACATTTGAATCTATTATTCAACCGTTGCCAAACGGAACCCAAAGTTTTTTTGTTAGATTTCCTTCAGGAGGGGCAACAAGGGTTGATCAAAACTCTACAACAGATATGATCACAACAACCGCATTGGAAAATGCAGCATTTAGAATATGGTATCTTGTAGATGAGAACAATACAATCATCGACCATACTTGTGCTCAACCAACAGATACAAATCCAAATGATACTTGTTTTCTTACACAGGTTGCGCCTAGATTAAATGATCCCACCAATGTTTGTCCTGACTCAAATTGTAGTACCTATGTTAGTCCGCGTGGAGAGCAAGGGTGTTATGCCTGTTATAGAGATTATTTTGCAAAACCTGTCTGTTCTAGAGATAACTTTTCGATCAGACCTGAATCATACAGAATAGCTCTTATAGATGATAATGAAAACAATGGATCAACCGCTATCACTATTCTCAGTAATACTGCAACCGTACCTACTTCTTTGGCTGCAGAGTATACCTATAGAATAGATGCAAATGCAACAAGGTTTCAAAATAATATCAATGCATTGCAGTACAACATCGATGCGAATGCTTCGATAATATTTAATGATAGTGCCGCTTGCTATGATACGAATGATACGAATATTACTTATGTTCTATACAATGGTAAAATCATTAATGACAACAGGTATGACCAAAGAGCATCATTCGAATACAACAATGCGGGAGACTATCTATTACGTATGGTAGATAAACTCTGGACAAAAGTTGATCAAACAGGTTTTATTAATGAACAAGGTATTGATTCAAAAACATTTCCTCAAGTAGATGACTGTATTAAGAATAATAGTTCTACTTCGGCAGATGGAAACGCAATTTCAGGTTGTGATGTTGCATCCAATTCAGATGTAACGCATACAAATATAGCACTGACATTCGAACCTTATAAATTTGATATCAGTCAGGTTCTTCTAGGTCTCATACCAAACAATGCAGCCAATTATTTATTTATGAATGACTTTTCAGATGCGTACTATGATAACAATGATATTAATATGTCAGCTCGATTTACAGGTCTTATTCAGGCAAAAGGCAAGAAAGATCGTATATTAAGCAATTATACAAACACCTGTCATGCAAACGACAAAAATATCACACTTATCATTGCAAGAACTACTGCACCTGTTGATGAAGCAAACCTAACATCCATAGATACTAGAGGAAATAGAGTCAATAATGTACTGTTCCAACAAAAACTAACCATGAAGAATGCATCAGATCAATTACTCACAGGAAATGATCAAAATGTAACTCTTTCAGGTTTAGAATTTGACCCGACACAAAATGGAGTGAATCCCGGAGAAGCACTTATAGTCTTAGACACTACTTACAGAAAACCTCCTGTAAAAAATGCTGCTGTAAATCCTTTCGATGTAAATTATAGTACTATGAATGCTATATCAGCCAACTCTTCATCTTTTGCTGACCTCGATTTTCATACACCGGATGGTAATAACACTTTCAACCAAACCATCACATACTACTTTGCCAAAGTAACACCAAAAAGAGAACTCTATGGCCCTATCGAGGAGAGTTCGGTTAGAACACCTTTTTCTGTTGATATTTTCTGTTCTCCTGAGGATGGTAACAGTTCTATCTGTTCAGATAGATTTAATCTCAGTACCATATCTTATGGCCAAGATCAAGAGGCAGGTTGGTACGCTGCAACCATGGTTACACCTCCAGAGCTAAGTACAGTGGATCTTACCATCAAGACTGTCTTTGGTACTGATGCATTACCTTCAGTAAAAGATAACTTTGGCTCCAGTACAAACGTTCCCATAGATGATCCCGATGCCACACAGCAGGATATCAACGTATCATTAGCAGGAGCAGGGCGTCCTAGTACTGTAGACATCACTGTCATCCCCGCACCGTATTTACGCTATGACAGAAACGATCCAAACGGCTATATGCATTACAGGGTTAGGTTTATCGGTAATTCTACATGGTCAGGAGTTGGACATACCGGTCATACAGTAGAAACAACTTCAGATAAAAATGTAAACCCAAGGATGAATTGGTAATGTATAATTATCATACTTTAAGACCTGGCATTGCAATGATAGAACTTATCTTTGCTCTCGTTGTTATGGGTATTGTCTTAACGAGTGCACCTTTGCTTGTGTCACAAGCTTCCAAAAGTAACATAG
>CAYXZY010000027.1:0-1217 GCA_964469685.1 uncultured Sulfurovum sp.
CCTGTTTACTCTGTGATAAGCTTAGACTGATATAGTAGAGAAAATAACACCAACAAAGGTCAAGCATTATGAGAGTCTATCTCTTTTTCAGTATTTTTCTTCTGCTTATTTTCTCTTTGCACTATCTGTTTTACTCCAGGGTCATCAAACGGCTCTTGGTATCAGACAAGACCAAGAGAATCTTTACTGCCCTGCTCTCATTGAATTTCCTCTTCAATATGCTCTACGTTGCAGGCAGATATACCAACAAAATGAGTGACACGCTCTACTATCTTTTCTCGCTCTCTCTGGGTGTTACCTTTGTCCTGTTGCTTTACCTTGTCATGCATGAGGTACTCAATGTCTTTCACAAGACCATCAAACACATAGATATCTCAAAGCGAAAGTTCATCAAAAAAAGTGGAGACGGTGCCATGCTGGCGCTTTCTACTTCTTATGTGACGGCTGCCACCTATGAAGGCTCAAAAGAACCGGTGGTCAACGTGGTGGAACTGAAACATTTTGACTTTAGCATTGTGCAGATCTCCGACCTTCATATAGGCGGTCTCATAGATACTGCTTTTGTTGAGAATTCTGTACGCAAGATCAATGCTTTGGAGCCTGATGTGGTATGCATCACCGGTGACCTCATAGATACCGGACTGGAATACATAGAAGATACCATACGCAAACTTGAAGACATACAGTCCAAGCACGGTGTCTACTATATACTCGGTAACCATGAGTACTTTCATGAACCGCTAAAGATCATAGAATTTATGAAAACAACGAACATCACGCTGCTGCTCAATGAAAATGTCATCATCGATGCCCTAAAACTCAATGTGGTAGGAGTCACTGACCGCATAGGCTACAGGACAGGCCTGCTTGAGCCTGACCTGGACAAAGCCTATGAGGGCATTAACCCGGCGTACAAGACCATACTGCTGGCACACCAGCCCAAATACATAGAAGAACTTGGAGATCATACACCAGACCTCATACTCTCAGGCCATACCCACGGCGGTCAGATATGGCCGTTTGGGTACCTGGTAAGACTTCAGCAACCCTATGTCAAAGGCCTGCATGCACTTCCAAACGGAAGCTACATCTATGTCAATTCCGGCATAGGTTTCTGGGGGCCGCCTATGCGACTTGCATCTCAAGCAGAAATAGCGTATATTATATAGACAAGGTAGATTATAAACTCTCATAGGATATAATCACCATCAATTAAT
>CAYXZY010000027.1:1317-9495 GCA_964469685.1 uncultured Sulfurovum sp.
TATATAGACAAGGTAGATTATAAACTCTCATAGGATATAATCACCATCAATTAATTATGGGAAGCTCTAATAATAGGTAATACCCACAATGGGTTTTACAAATGTGAGATTGTGTAAGAGGTTTTCGAGTCCTAGCCATGCTAAGACGAAGTAAACATTTTGTGCAAGATTGCGTTTGTAAAGCCCACCCTTTGGGCACCACTAGCTTTCGTCTATGCGTTGTTAATCTTTTTCAACTTAGCTACGGCTAGGTTTTCAAAAGAGTGCCTAGCCTAGACAAAAGCTAGTGATGTTGTGAGTATCACCTATTTTTAGAGATTCCCTATAAAGAGAAATAAATGGATTTAAACAAAGAAATATATATCCCAAAACCAAGCCAGAGTGACCCTGACGAGTTAGGGCATTTTGGCAAATTTGGCGGACGTTATGTACCTGAAACACTCATGCCAGCGCTTGAACAACTGAGACTTGACTATGAGGCTGTACGTTTTGATGCCGACTTCTGGAAAGAAGTGGACTACTACTACAAGAACTACGTAGGCCGTCCCTCTGCACTCTATTTTGCAGAGAATATCTCTAAAGAGATTGGCGCGAAGGTCTACCTCAAAAGAGAAGACCTGAACCACACAGGCGCACACAAGATCAACCATACCATAGCCCAAGCCGTACTGGCCAAAAGACTTGGCAAAAAGAAGATCATCGCTGAGACCGGCGCAGGACAACACGGCGTGGCGACTGCAACGGTAGCCGCACTCTTTGGGCTGGAATGTGAAGTGTTCATGGGTGCCAAAGACGTGGCACGTCAAGAGCTCAATGTCTTTCGTATGAAGCTCCTGGGGGCTAAAGTGCATGCCGTTGAAAGCGGTTCGAAGACACTTAAAGATGCGATGAACGATGCCATCAGACACTGGGTGACGCACGCGCGTGACACCTACTACCTCATAGGTACGGTCGCAGGCCCTCACCCCTACCCCATGATGGTACGTGACATCCAGTCTATTATCGGATGGGAAGCCAAAGCACAACTGGATGTGGTAGAAGGTTGTCTGCCTGACAAGGTCATCGCTTGTATCGGTGGCGGGTCAAATGCACTGGGTATCTTCTCCCACTTCCTGGATGATGAAGGGGTCGAGTGCATCGGTATAGAAGCCGGTGGAGAAGGTCTGGACTGCAAACACGGCTGTTCTTTGGAAAAAGGAAGTCCCGGTGTACTGCACGGGCAGCTTAGCTACCTGCTTCAAGATGAAGACGGACAGATACAAGAAGCCCACTCCATCTCAGCAGGCCTTGACTACCCCGGCATTGGGCCAGAACATGCCTACCTCAAAGATGCGGGGAAGGTCACCTATGATCACATCACAGATGATGAAGCCATGGATGCCTTTGTGTGGCTCTCACAGGCTGAGGGGCTCATTCCCGCCTTTGAAAGCTCCCATGCCATTGCATACCTCAAGAAGATGAAACCTGAGGATATCAAAGGTCAGACCATCCTGATCAACCTCTCTGGTCGCGGGGACAAAGACATGATACAAGCAAAAGACATACTTGCAGAACAATTTAAATAGCCATAAGGAAGAGATATGAATTTCGAATTAACCATAGCAAAAACGACCGAGATAAAAGCAGATCTGGAGCTTATCTTTGTCATAAACAATGACTTGAAGCATCGTTTTGTTCAAGATAAAAAACTGCTCAAAAAAGCCGGTTTTAGTGGCGGTCAGGATGAAACCTGCCTCCTAGTAGATAAGGACAGACTATATGTTGGAGCAGAATCCCTGAAAAGTACTGCGCTTCGTACGGCTGCGGCAAGTGCCGTCAAATCGCTGCTTGGCAAGAAATACAAAACCATCAAAGTGTCTACCTACACCAATGAAGGCTGCACCTATTCACTGCGTGCCATGGTAGAAGGGTTCATTTTAGGAGCCTATACATTTGAGACCTATAAGAGTGAAAAGAACGAGAGCAAGATCAAGCAGATCTCTGTCTCACTGGATGAGTACAGTGACATAGCACTTGACATAGAAAAAGCTTCTGAGCAGATACACAAAGCGCAGATCATTGCAGATGCTACGAATTTTACACGTGACATCGTCAATACCACACCGGATGACTGCTATCCTGATGTTATGGCTCACATCGCTGAGGGTATGGCTGAAGATACCGGACTGGCTTGCCATATACTCAAACCAAAACAACTCAAAAAAGAAAAGATGGAGACACTCCTTGCCGTAGCACGCGCCAGCCGTCACAAACCCAGGGTCATACACCTTTCCCATAAACCCAAAAATGCCAAAAAGGTGGTCACTTTGGTAGGAAAAGGCCTGACGTATGACTCGGGCGGTCTTAGCCTAAAGCCTGCTGACTTTATGGTCACGATGAAATCTGACAAAAGTGGCGGCTCTGCTGTCATAGGCATCATGAAAGCTGTAGCTGAAATGAACCTGCCCATAGAAGTTCACGGGTTTGTAGGTGCTGTGGAAAACATGATAGGTGGAGATGCCTACAAGCCTGATGATGTACTTGTAGCAAAGAACGGCAAGACCATCGAAGTACGCAATACGGATGCAGAAGGTCGGCTCGTCCTGGCCGATACACTCTCTTACGCACAGCAAGAGGTGCAAGCAGACTACCTCTTTGACTTTGCGACGCTTACAGGAGCTTCCGTTGTGGCAGTGGGTAACTACACCTCTTCCATTATGGGGCACAACAAGGAAGTGCAAGACCTTGTCGTTAAAGAAGCACACAATGCCGGAGAGCTGGCCACTGCTCTGGACTTCAACCGCTACCTGAAAAAGACCATCAAATCCGAGATCGCAGATCTATGTAACATCTCAAACACACGTTACGGAGGTGCCATTACAGCAGGACAGTTCCTCTCAGAGTTCATTGATGACAACCATGCTGACAAATGGGCACACATTGACATCGCAGGGCCGGCTTTTGTAGAGCATGCCTGGGGAGAAAACCCCTTTGGTGCTTCCGGTGCAGGCGTAAGAATGATGGTCAAACTACTAGAGTCTCTTGCCAAATAATCTCACAATGATAAAATCAAAGCTTTTCTTTCTTTTTGCTCTTCTTGTCTTGGCTGGGTGCCAAGGCAGGGGACTGGCTCCCCACCCCTCTTTTCAAAAACAAAAAGAGCGTACCCAAAAAGCAAAGCACGTACAGGAAAACACAGATGAAGTCAACGAAACCAAAGACAACTCCGGGGAATTCATGACATTAAAACTGAAAAGCAAATCGTTGGCCAAAGAATCAAGCTTTCTCGAAGATGTGCCACTGCTAAAAGAAATTGGCAGCATACTCACCCCTGATATAGACAAAATTCCCGTGGTAAGAGATGTAAAAAAACTTTTACCTGAAGGCTCAAAAAAAGCAAAATCACGTGTGAACAAAAAACATATAGTGTCCAAACCTGAAAGTTTTTCAGGCGGCATGGTTTCTGACGGTCTCGATATCGGAGTGGTCAGACTAGGACAAAGCAGCAAATACACCAGACTCATCTTTGACAGTTACAAATGGGAGGGGCCGGGACAACTCCCCAAGCAGACGGTCAATCATTCGGGAACCTATATTTTTACCTTTGAGCCGGACAAACGTCAGATTACCGCGATCATAGATGGGTACCGTGCTTTTTCGGCACTTGCCGGTGACCAAAGTGAACTGTACGAGGGCAACCCTACTGTGGAAACCATACGCTTAGAAGAATACTTGGACGACAGTGGTTTTAAGTTTGTCATCAAACTCAAACAAGATGTCAAAGTCTATGTCTATGAACTCCATAACCCCGGCAGGATCATCGTAGATATGATTCCGCTTTAGTGTGAAGTTGTTTTATGATTCAAATAGAGGACATTTTCTTCCTGATCGATGTAGAAACGGAACTGTTTAAAAAAGTTCATACCAAGTAAACCGTCTATCCCTTCTCTTTGGAAGGGTGCGATGGTCACCTGAATGTTTGAAAGTTGCAAGTTCCCTGCATGCAAAGAAGACACTTTGCCTAATTTTGCCCGTATATCATTGCCTGCAGTCTGCAGTGTCACATCTTCTTGCATCACCTCTAGCATAGAAGCTTTTTCTTCATCCAGAAAAATAAACGTGGCGCCAGTGTCCAGCATAAGATGAAAGATGTTTCCATCCAGTGACACGGCAGCCACAAAATGGCTGCCAAATCTTTGGAGCGGTATGGCATAGTCATACGTTTCCTCTTCTTCCTGCTCAATTTCACCCAGTAGGCTCTGTACATTTTGTGCGTACACTTCATCATACTTTATCACATCCAAAAGTACACTTGCTTCGTCCATCTTATCCAACTTCATATACAGTTTTACAAGACGAAATTTATAGTAGTTGTCTGTACTGTCATACGCGATCATCTCTTCTAAAAATGCAATGAGTGTGCCATAGTCTTCTCTTTTGAGCAATGCTTCTATATGGTCTACGGCTACCTCTTTGAGTTGCTTGGCCAGTCTTTGATCTTCCCTTTCGGAAGTGTAGTTCTCTTTGGCTTCCATTATAAGTTCAATGGCTTTAGGCAAGTCATCCAGTGCTATGTAGGTATGTATCATGAGCTTATGTACATCCGACTCTGGGACATTGTCTAAAAAAACCTGCATATATTCCAATGCCAGGAGAGGATTTTTCTTTGCCAGTATAGACAAATAGTTTTCTATCTGTTTCCTATGTTTTGCTGAACTGTCTTCAAGATACAAAGACAATGCATCGTAAAACAATCCTTTTTCCAGCAACTCTGACAGTGTGGGTACATTTTTTGTTACAGTTTCATTTTTGGGCGTATGCCTATGGGGAGTAGCAATGCCTGAAGGTGTGCTTGTTTCACTATGTCTTTGATGTTTGAGAGGCTCATCAGTAGACAGTGTGGTATCATAATAGTCCCGGGCAAACCAGGTTGACACTATCACAAGTACGAGGAGTAGAAGATTTTTAGACATTCAGTATCATATCCTAAATAGATAAACCACATCCTAATGTACTTTACACCAACATTTCGCTAAAATCACATCAATAAAAATAAGGAAATAGCATGGGATTAGGCATCGGACTTGTAGGATTACCAAATGTAGGGAAATCTACGACATTTAACGCACTGACAAAAGCACAAAATGCTGAAAGTGCCAACTATCCGTTTTGTACCATAGAGCCGAACAAAGCAGTAGTACCTGTACCGGACAAAAGACTTGATGAGCTGGCAAAGATCGTTTCTCCTGAAAGAATTCAGCATTCAACACTTGACTTTGTAGATATCGCCGGACTTGTCGCCGGTGCGAGCAAAGGTGAAGGTCTGGGGAACAAATTTCTGGGCAATATCCGTGAAACAGAAGTCATACTTCACATCGTACGATGTTTTGCAGATGAGAACATCGTACATACTGAAGGAAGCATTGATCCTATACGTGATGTAGAGATCATCGAACAAGAGCTGCTGTTTGCAGACATAGATGCAGTTTTGAAGCGTACCGAGACACTGAAGAAAAAAGCAAGAGGTAACGACAAAGATGCCAAAGACCAGCTGGCTGTAGCTGAAGCGCTCCTGGCACACATAGAAGAAGGCGCACCGGTCTCAACCTTTGCAGACAGAGACTCCGATGCTTTTGTTGCAATGAACAAAGAACTTCGCCTGCTGACTTCCAAACCTGTCATCTATGGTGCAAATGTCGATGAAGAAGGACTGGGTGAAGACAATGACTATGTACAAAAACTTCAGGCCTATGCAGCTGAGCGTGGGGCAGAAGTCATTAAACTCTGTGCCAAAGTAGAAGAAGACATGGTAGACTTTGATGATGAAGAACGTGAAGAGATGCTGGCTGACCTTGGTGTCACACAATCAGGTCTTGAGCAGATCATTCACAGAGGTTTTGACACACTGGGGCTTATGAGTTATTTTACTGCGGGTGTGAAAGAAGTACGTGCCTGGACCATTCGAAAAAATACTACTGCGCCCAAAGCTGCAGCGGTCATACACAATGATTTTGAAAAAGGCTTCATTCGAGCGGAGGTCATCAGCTATGAAGACTTTATTGCTTATGGTGGTGAATCCGGAGCAAAAGAAGCCGGCAAAAACAGACTTGAAGGTAAAGAGTATATTGTGCAAGACGGCGATATCATGCACTTCAGGTTTAACGTTTAGCTTTAAACAGCCAAAAAGGATCAAGATGAAAAAGTTACTTTTTATAGGGGTGATTGGGTTGGTGTTGCTTGGATGTGACAGTAAAAAAGGTACATTCCTTGAAACAGTGATAAGTGAAAATTCACATGCTGACTCTGTCAATAAACTCAAAAAAATCATTCAGGACAAACAACTGACACTCTTTGAGACCTTTGACCATCAGGCCAATGCAAAAGCAGTCAAGATGAACCTTAAACCCGAAACCGTTGTGATTTTTGGCAATCCTAAAATGGGAACGGTACTCATGAACTGCAATCCTTCTATGGGGCTTGATCTGCCTCTGCGTATTTTGGTTTCAACCGATTACGAAGGCATTACATCCTTTACCTACACCAATCCGGAGTACTGGTCACTCAAACACAATGTAAAAGATAAAAACTGTCTGTCCATACTCAACAAAGCCAAGATCGCGCTTGGCAACATAGCCAAAGAAGCAAGTAAAAAATAGATGCCGCATAACACCAACTCACTAAGCACCAACGATATACTCTATCGCGTGAAAAAGGCGTTAAGCCTTAGTACAGATGATATACTCAAAGCCTATGCGCTCGAAGGGTTTGAAATGGATATTTCCAGACTCGATGCCCTTCTTAAACGCCGTCAAGATAAAGGGTTTCAGCCATGCAGCTATGAAGAGTTGGGTCTGTTTTTGGATGGGCTGGTAAGCCTTAAGCGTGGGCCTAGTCCAAAAAGAAAACAAAATGAAGATGTGGAACTCACCAACAACCTCATACTCAAAAAACTGCGTATTGCTCTCGAACTGAAAGAGTCGGAAACAGAGATCATTTTTGCTTTGGCAGACGTAACGCTCAGCAAACAGCAGCTTTCCTCACTTTTTCGTAAAGAATCACATAAAAACTTTAAACAGTGCCCGGATGCACTACTCTTGTCTTTTTTAGAAGGCTTAGATGAGTTTTATTATACCGGTGAGGATATCTAGAAACTCTCAGAGTGCAAGAACATACGCGCAACTTACATAGGTGAACTATTCAATTCTTCTCTAATCTTTTACAGTAAGTCACTTATCATCTTAGTTTTAATTTAGTATTAAGTATAATAAATCATAATTGATAAGAGGATGAACAATGCATAACAACAATACATTTAAAGAGCTTATCATGACCGGGCATACTTTACTGCTTAACGGCCAGTTCGAGGAAGGTTTGTCTCTTATCTCAAATCACCTGACAGACAAAATAGGTGCTGAACGCTGTTCTGTCTTTCTGCACAATAAACAAACAAACGAATTATGGACCATTCTGGCAACAGGCATTGAAAAGATTCATGTCCCCACAGAAAAAGGTATTGTTGGCTATGTGTTCAGGACCAAAGAATCAGTCATAGAGAACAGCGTGAATGAAAATGTGTATTTTCTAAGTGACATCGACAAAGAAAGCGGATACATCACACGCAATATCATTGCATGTCCTATACGCAATTCAAAAAAGGAAGTCATAGGCGTACTTGAACTGCTCAACAAAGCCACACTTTTTGATGAATACGACCTTGACTTTTTAAATATTTTTGCGAACTACCTGGGTACACTTATAGAATTAGCCCCATATTATCTCAATGAAGAGGACGAGTAGTTAGATATCCAGTACTAACTTTACCGGGCAGTGGTCACTGCCCATGATATCATCCAGGATGTCTGCTTCCACGATCTTATCTTTAAGATCATCAGATACATAAAAATAGTCTATCCGCCATCCAACATTGTTTTTTCTTGCTGCGGCTCTATAACTCCACCAGCTATATCGGTCTTCCACATCTCCATGCATGTATCGAAAGGTATCTATGAAGCCTGAGGCCAAAAGTTTGTCCTGCCATGCTCTTTCTATGGGCAGAAAACCTGAAGTCTTTTCATTGGCTTTGGGACGGGCAAGGTCTATGGGATGATGGGCGGTATTCACATCTCCGCATACAACAATGGACTTCCCCTGTTTACGCAATTCCAGAATGTGCTCCAAAAAACGCTCATAAAATGACAG
>CAYXZY010000028.1:0-9368 GCA_964469685.1 uncultured Sulfurovum sp.
TCTGGAGCTATGAGAAGATCCTCGAGTATATTAAAGAAAGGTCTGGACTGCAGTTCGATCCTGCTGTGGTAGATGTGTTTCTTATCAATCAGGAGGTCATTGAAGAGATCTTGAAGTCAGAGCTTGAAGATGCACCGTCTTCCTGGTACATGTAGGCGGATGCAATAGCGTCACAGAACCAGAGTTTCGCAGTGCATTGGCAGTATCTGCTCATAACGGATTTTAGCCAAAACAGTTTGTAGTCAAGCCGGATTTTAGATCATACAGTCTCCCTCCTGAACACCTTGCAGCAGCAAGGGAAAATACCCCTAAACCTACTTTTTACTACTAATTGGGTAGAATAAGTCTAAAAATCGTGACATATAGGAACTGGATGAAAATACAAAACAAGGTAGAGCTTTTGGCACCTGCAGGTAATTTGGAGAAGATGAAAATCGCTCTGAATTATGGTGCTGATGCCGTGTATGGCGGAACAAGCACTTTTTCTTTACGCATACGCTCAGGAAAAGAGTTTGATATAGAGTCTTATGCCCAAGGGATAGAATATGCCCATGCCAGAGGCAAAAAGGTCTATTCTACGGTCAATTCATTTCCTTTTAACTCTCAGCTAAAACTCTATGAAAACCATATTGCCAAAATAGCCGAACTTCAGCCTGATGCCCTCATTGTCTCCAGCCCGGGCGTGGTAAAAATAGCACACAAAATAGCACCTGATATTCCCATCCATCTTTCTACACAGGCCAATGTGATGAATGCGATGGATGCTGAGGTGTATTATGACCTGGGGGTCAAGCGTATCATTGTGGCACGTGAGATAAGCCTGAAAGACTGTGAGTCGATCAAGCAGCATATCCCTGACCTTGAACTGGAGGTCTTTGTACATGGTTCTATGTGTTTTGCCTACTCGGGTCGTTGTTTGATATCCTCTTTACAAACAGGACGTGTGCCCAACCGTGGGAGCTGTGCAAATGATTGCCGTTTCCCCTATGAGGTGTATGCCCACAATCCTGAATCAGGTACGACATTCAGACTGGATGAAGAAGAAGGCATAGGTACCTATATCATGAATGCCAAAGATATGAATATGGCTTCTCACATCGATGAGATCATGCGGTCAGGGGTCATAGACTCACTGAAGATCGAGGGGCGTACAAAGTCACCGTATTATGCCGGTGTCGTCACCAAGGCTTACCGTCACGCCATAGATGATTTTTATGCCAATGATTTTGATGCTGCGCGTTATCAAAAAGAGCTGCATACCACACAAAACCGTGGTTTTTCAGATGCGTATCTGCTCTCCAGACCTTTTGACAGAAATGAAACAGAGTCGAACGAATTTTCTATTCAGTATGGTACGCATCAGGTTGCCGGTCTGGTCAGTGAGGACGGATTGACATGGAAGTGTAAAGATAAAACCTGTCTAGGCGACAGCGTGGAGATTGTCCTGCCTGTCGGTGCTACTGTGGAGCTGGTCGACAATGACATCGGTACCATTGAAGAGATAGCCGGACATCATGTGATCACGTTTAAAAAACTCATTACCAAAGACGGTAAAGAGCTCGAATGCGTGCATAGCGGCAATGTCAACGACATACGTCTGCCCGCGGCATTGCCCGGATACACGATACTAAGACGTGAAATTGCAGAAGCTCTGGAAAAAAAGGGATTGACAGAAGTGTCCACACCTATGAAACTGGAGCCAAAACGCCAAGATTCCAACAACGTATAAATGCTTGAAATTGTAAAGGATAAAGAATGAAATTTGTATCTATTATCATCGCCTCGAAAAGTGACTATGCAACCATGGTTGAATGTACCGAGACACTTAAAAAGTTTGGTGTACCCTATGAGCTCATTGTCTCTTCTGCGCACAAGAGTCCGGAACGAACCAAAGAGTATATCAAAGAAGTGGAGGAAAAAGGTGCGCAGGTGTTTATCACGGCTGCGGGTATGGCTGCACATCTTGCGGGAACTGTGGCTGCCAACACGACCAGACCTGTACTGGGGGTTCCTATGGCGTCCGGAGCACTTAATGGGGAAGATGCCCTTCTAAGCACGGTCATGATGACAGACGGCATGCCTGTGGGCACACTTGCCATCGGAAAAGCAGGCGCTGTGAATGCCGCGTACCTGGCCATACAGATCATGGCACTGCAGGATGATGAACTACGCGTCAAACTGCAAGAAGACCGTATCTCCAAAGCCAAAAAAGTAGAACTTGATTCTTCTGAGATACAAGTCATACTCTAAACTTGACAAATTACAAATGAGAAAGTAGAAATTTAACCATGAATAATGATGCAATCACCTTCAGTGAACTTTTATTGAAACTCCAACAGTTTTGGGCAGAGCAGGGCTGCAATATCGTACAGCCCTATGATATCCCAAGCGGCGCAGGTACCTTTCATCCTGCAACACTGTTAAGAAGTCTGGATTCCAAGCCTTGGTCAGCTGCCTATGTCGCACCATCGCGTCGTCCCACCGACGGACGTTACGGTGAGAACCCGAACAGACTCGGAGCCTACTACCAGTTCCAGGCACTGATCAAACCAAGCCCTGATAACATTCAGGAGCTTTACCTCAAGTCTTTGGAGTATCTGGGGCTGAACCTGCATGAGCATGATATCCGTTTTGTTGAAGACAATTGGGAGTCCCCAACCCTTGGTGCCTGGGGTCTTGGGTGGGAAGTATGGCTCGATGGTATGGAAGTGACACAGTTTACCTACTTCCAACAGGTAGGCGGCATTGCCTGTGACCCCGTAGCCGTAGAGATCACCTATGGTACGGAGAGACTTGCAATGTACTTGCAGGGTGTGGATTCTGTCTATGATCTGGTGTGGAACAAAATGGGTGATACGGTGACGACCTATGGTGATGTTCACAAAGAGACGGAGTATGAATTTTCCAAATATCACTTTGAAGTCGCCAATGTAGAAAATCTTTTTCAACACTTTGAAGATGCTTCAAATGAGTGTAAGGTCTGTCTGGAGGCAGGATTGCCATTGCCTGCGTATGACCAGTGTATGCTGGCGTCACATGCGTTCAATGTGCTTGATGCCAGAAAAGCCATCTCACAGGCGCAAAGACAGAATTATATCCTGAAGGTACGCGAACTTTCTATTGGGTGTGCAGAGTTGTACAAGGCACAGGAACAAGAGCGAAACGAACGTGTAAGAGGCGGGCAGTAGACTTGGGCACAGAAACAACAGGTATTATGGACAAACTGCTGACCTCACGTTTAAAAATGGGTGTGATCGCAGGTGGGCAGCTTGGAAAAATGCTTCTCCAGGAAGCCAGCAGATGGGATATCAGCGCTTATGTGCTTGACCCTGACGAGCACTGTTCTGCAAGAAGTGTCGCCAGCGTTTATGTCAAGGGTGATTTTAATGATTTTGATACGGTCTATGCCTTTGGGAAAGAAGTGGATATCCTGACCTTTGAGCTTGAAAATATCAATATTGATGCTCTGCAAAAACTTAAGGCTGAGGGACTCAAGATCGTTCCCGATCCCGACATCCTGGCACTGATCCAGGACAAAGGTCTGCAAAAAGAGTTCTATACCAAACATAATCTGCCGACGTCACCTTATGTCTGCTGTGCGGATGATGAGATAGACACACTTGTAAGCAAGGGAGAGCTTGCCTATCCTTTTGTACAGAAACTGCGAAAAGGCGGCTATGACGGCAGGGGTGTAGCCCTCATACATAACAGTGAAGATGTACTTTTAAAAGGTGCCTCGATGTGCGAACAAAAGGTCGATATAGCAAAAGAGATCGCCGTGATCGCTGCAAGAAACAGTGCCGATGAGGTTCGGTGTTTTCCCGCAGTAGAGATGATGTTCGACACCCAGACCAATTTGGTTGAAGAGATATTCTGTCCGGCAAATGTCACTGCTGCACAGGCCACGGAGGCACAAAATCTTGCCGTGAAGATCATTAGAAGTCTTGATATGGTCGGGCTTCTGGCTGTGGAGTTTTTTATAGACAAAGAGGGCAAGATACTTATCAATGAAGTGGCACCAAGACCGCATAACAGTGGACACCATACGATCGATGCGATGGTGACCTCTCAGCACAAGCAGCTGCTTCGGGCCATCTTTGACCTGCCGCTTGGCAGTACAGAAATGATGAAAAAATCAGTCATGTTGAATCTTCTGGGTGAGGCAGGCCATGAAGGGCCGGTCTACTATGAAGGGTTTGAGGACTGTATGGCGATAGAAGGAGTGAAGATCCATTTTTACGGAAAGAAAGAGACCAGACCTTTTCGGAAGATGGGGCATGTGACCGTTTTGTCCGATTCCTTACAGAAGGCAAAGAACAAAGCACAAGAAGTGAAACGTTTATTAAAGGTAAAATCATGGCAAAAATAGTTGTAAGTATTGTAATGGGATCAGACTCCGATCTTCCGGTCATGCAGGAAGCAGTCACCATGTTGGAGCAGTTTGGTGTAGGGTATGAGCTTGATGTGGTCTCTGCACACAGAACACCTGAGAAGTTGTTTGAGTATGCCTCCAATGCCCATAAAAGAGGGATAGATGTGATCATCGCCGGTGCGGGTGGTGCAGCACATCTTCCCGGGATGATCGCTGCAATGTCGCCATTGCCGGTCATTGGCGTACCCGTGAAGTCCAGCAACTCCATAGACGGGTGGGACTCCATCCTTTCCATACTGCAGATGCCAGGCGGTGTACCTGTAGCGACCGTGGCACTGAATGGCGCTAAAAATGCAGGTATCCTCGCTGCACAGATCGTAGGCACGGCCTCGGCTGAGACAAGAGAAGCGATCATTGCCTACAAACAGTCACTGAATGCACAAGTGATGGAAAAATCTGCACGCGTGAAACGATAAGGCAAGCATCGTGAAACTTCAAGAGATATATGATTTCCTGGACACGATCAGCCCTTTTGCACTACAGGAAAAGTGGGATAATTCGGGACTGATCGTGGGTGATATGTCTAGAGATATCTCTCAGATCATTGTCTCTTTGGATATCGATATGGATATGATTGAAGAAGCAAAAGAGGGCACACTTTTTGTGGTGCACCATCCACTGATCTTTGGCAAATTGACACAGCTTGATCTTGCGAAATACCCTTCAAACTTGCTTGAGAAAATGATAATGAAAAAACATGCCTGCATCGCCCTGCATACCAACTTTGATCAAACGCACCTCAATCACTATGTCTTTACAAAGATATTGGGATTTGGTCTGGATACGCAAACACCTTTTGTCTGTACAGCCAAAGGTGAATGGCGGTACAACGCTCTGCTCTCGCATCTTAAACAGAAGCTGGGGCTTTCTGTACTCAAAGTGGTAGGTAAAAAAGAGACGATCCGCTCTATTGCGTTATGTACAGGAGCCGGAGCATCACTGATGGATGAAGTAGAAGCCGACTGCTTTTTGACGGGTGATATCAAGTATCATGATGCTATGAAAGCCATGAGTGAAGATTTGATGATGGTGGATATAGGGCATTATGAGTCTGAGAAGTTTTTTGCAGAGATTTTACTTGAAGAATTGAAAGTTTTACCTATTTTGGCTATAATTGCAAATTCTAAAAACCCATTTCATATTGAAACACAGGAATAGGGTAATTGTTGCACTTCCAAAGGATAGAGATTGAACAAACATTTAAATGAGCTTATAGCGCTGTCAAAAATTGATGTAGAAATAGACAGTTACAATCCACAGTTAGAGGCTGCGGACAAAAAAGTAGCGAAAGTACAAAAAAAGATGGATGCCGTTCAGGCTGAGATCGATGCACTGACTACAGAGATCGAAGAGAACAAAACCAGAGTCAAGAGTTTTGACGAACAACTCATTTTACTCAATGAACAGTTGTCGCAAAATGCCAAAAAACTTAAAGAGATATCAACTGAAAAAGAGATGAAAGCACTTTCATTAGAGGAAGATATCGCCAAAGAGAAAATGACTTTTGCCAATGAAGAGATAGAAAGACTTCAGGCCATCAATGAAACAAAAAATGAACTGCTTTCAGAAGCCACCGAAAAACTCAATGCTTTGACCACTGAATTTAATGCTGTCAACCAAGAAGTGTCTGCAGAGAAAGCAGAGATTGAGAAGCTCAAGGGCGAACTTTTCAATAAGAGAGAAGAGATGAGCAGAAACCTTGAGAAAAAGGTTCTGGCATTTTATGAAAAGATCCGTATTTGGGCAGGGAATACAGCTGTAGTGCCCGTCAAAAAACAAGCGTGTTACGGTTGTTATATGAAGTTGAATGACAAAACATATTCAGAAGTGATCAAAGCAGATGAGATCTGCAGCTGTCCTCACTGTGGACGTATTTTATACATAGAGCCTGTTACAGAAGAGGCCTAAGGCAAACTTGCCTGACATAGTGTAAAAAGTGTGGGCACATTACCCGCACCACAGAGGTATATATGTATACACTTTTTTTCTATTTCTACTCATTATTGCTCCTGTTGCTTTATGTGGCTGCACTGCCTTTGCTTGTGCTGATGCCGCTTAGACCCAAATACAGACATTCTGTTCCTGCAAGATTTTTTTTATGGAAAAACAAAAGGCTGGCACCCCATGGCCTTTGGTTCCACTCCTGTTCTTTGGGGGAAGCAAAGGCCATAGAGCCGCTGGTGAAGATGCTGCCTAAAGAAGAGTTGCGTATGACCACTACTACGCAAACCGGGTATGAAGTGATAAGTGAGTATACACAGGAATGTGCATATCTTCCTTTTGAACCTTTGCTTTTTGTGTGGATGCGACCCCAAAAAGTGCTGGTGGTGATGGAGGCTGAGTTCTGGTATCTTCTTTTTGCACTTGCCAAAAGAAGAGGGGCCAAGACACTCCTTATCAATGCGCGTATGTCTGACAGGTCTTTTTACAAATATGCCCGTATGGCATGGTTTTACAGATTGATCTTTAAATACATAGATGAAGTCTACGCACAAACAGAAAAAGACAAAGAGCGTTTACAGTACCTGGGTGCCCAAAATGTACGTGTGACAGGGAACATAAAGCTGGCCAAACTGCCAAAACCTACCCGTGAACTCGTCAAGCCTGCAGGCCTGCTTGTATGTGCGGCAAGTACGCATGAGGGGGAAGAGAAACTCATTTTAGAAGCCTTTGGCGCGTTTAAAAAAGAGGAGCCGGATGCAAGGCTCATTTTGGTTCCACGCCATCCTGAACGTTTTGGGAAAGTGGAAAAGATGATGTATAAATTTGCGAAAAAAAAGGGGTTTGGAACCCAGAAATATTCGCAGAACAACGCTATGGAACAAGACATCATTTTTGTGGATGTTCTGGGTGAACTGGTCAATATCTATGCGATCTCGGATATTGTCATTCTGGGTGGGGCGTTTGAGCCCATAGGCGGCCACAATGCTGCTGAAGCTGCGCAGTTTGGGTGTAAGATCATTACGGGTGAGCATTATTTCAACCAGTTGGATATTTTTGAGGCCATAGAAGGCATATCTGTCGTAGCCCCATCCAACCTGGCACGAAGGCTCATGCAGCATAAGCTTTTGAAGCCTACAAAGATCAAGAGCAAAACAGACCTTTCTGCCATGGTAGAGAGCATAAATTTCTCTAAAAACGGTAGAATATAAAAACGATACAGAATGGAAGCATATGGCAACAGATAAAGCATATAAAGTACTGGCAAGACAAAAAGATATTTCAAACAAAAAAGCCAAAGAACTCATCGACAGAGGTCTCGTCTTCGTAGAAGACAAAAAAGTGAAGATCGCGCGTGCAGATATTCATACAGATACGGTATTCCGTGTAGAGTACCCTGAGGATATAGAGATACTCTATCAGGACAATGACATCATTGCCATCAACAAGCCTGCACAGGTGGACAGCTACGACATACAAGATGCCATTGAAGGTGCAGAACTGTTGCACAGGCTTGACAGAGATACCTCAGGGGTATTGCTGCTTGGCAAGAACAGGGCGTTTACAGACCTGGCCATCAAAGAGTTCAAAGCACGCAGGGTTGAAAAACACTACGTTGCCTGGGTAGAGGGTGTCATCTACGAAGAAATAGAGATCAACGAGCCTATTTTTACTGTCAAAAAAGGCAAAGCATTTTCTATGGTAGACCCTGTACGCGGCAAAAAAGCACATACTGTGGTAAAACCTGAAGAACTGCAGGGCAAGAAGTCCAAAGTGCACATTACGATCACTACGGGCCGTACGCACCAGATACGTGTACATATGGCACATATCGGACATCCTGTTGTAGGCGATGAACAGTATGGCAGCCGCACACAATCCAAAAGAGTGTTGCTTCATTCTGCAAAGATGAAGATACTTGATTATGAGTTCAATGCCAAAGAACCCAAAGATATAGCGCGCTACAAATAAAAGCTAAAATACGCTAAAATCGCAGCAATAAAGAACAATAAAAATAGAATACATGTAGGTGAAAAATGTTTGATACATTAACAGATAGTTTTAAAAATGCCATAGGCAAAATACGTTTTCACGATGATGAAAAAGCACTCAAAAAAGCAACAACAGAGTTAAAGAAATCACTCCTTAAAGCAGATGTCCACCATAAAGTGGTCAAAGATCTGATAAATACTGTTGAGCTTGAAACGAAGAAGAACGGTGTAGGCAAAGACAATTTCCTCAAGGCACTGCAAGACAAACTCACGGAGATCTTGACCATAGAAGGAGCGCCCAAAGGCTTCACTTTTGCTTCAAAACCTCCAACGGTTGTACTGATGATAGGTCTGCAAGGTTCAGGTAAGACGACTACGACAGGTAAGCTGGCTTACTTCCTAAAAGAACAAAAGAAGAAAAAAGTCCTGGTCATTGCAGCCGACCTGCAAAGGCTTGCAGCAGTGGAACAACTCAGACAGGTGACAGACAGTATAGATGTCGATCTCGTAGCAGATGAAGATGCCACGCCTACTCAGATCGTCAAACAGGGGCTTGAAAAAGCCAAAAAAGAGCTGTATGATGTGGTGCTCATAGATACAGCAGGACGTTTAGCGATCGATGAAGCCCTGATGGATGAGCTTGCTGAAGTCAAAAAAGTTGCTGAGCCTGATGAGTTATTTTATGTCGCTGATGCAATGACAGGACAGGACGCCGTTCGTACGGCACAAACCTTCAAAGAGAAGATAGGCATCACCGGAGTGGTGCTTACCAAGTTCGACGGTGACGGCAAAGGCGGCGTCGCATTGGGATTGACACAGCAAGTGGGTGTGCCACTTCGTTTCATCGGTACGGGTGAAAAAATGCCGGATCTTGAACAGTTCATTTCAGACAGGATCGTCAACCGACTGATGGGCGCAGGTGATGTGGAAGGTCTGGCAGAAAAAGCAGCAGCGACCATAGACCCCAAAGAAGCCAAGCGGATGACCCAAAAGATCAAAAAAGG
>CAYXZY010000029.1:0-9341 GCA_964469685.1 uncultured Sulfurovum sp.
TGACATCGCTAAAACGATCTTCTCGTTCCTGACATTCTTCGTTGCTGTACCAACAGGGATTAAGTTCTATGACTGGGTTGCTACGATGTATAAAGGTAAAATTGTATTGTCAACACCTATGTTGTGGGCGCTTGGAACCATTGTCACCTTTACGATCGGTGGTCTTACAGGGGTTACTATTGCGATGATCGGTGTCGATATCCACCTTCAAGATACCTATTATACCGTTGCGCACTTCCACTATGCGATGCTCGGTGGTGTTGTATTCTTGCTCTTTGCAGGTATGCACTACTGGTTCCCGTTGGTCACAGGTAAGATGTACAATGAAAAACATGCAAAAATCGCTTTCTGGCTGAACTTTGTAGGATTTAACCTGCTTTGGTTCCCAATGTTCATCGCAGGATACCTTGGTATGCCAAGAAGATATTTCGATTACTTGCCTGAGTTTACGATCTATCACCAAATTTCATTTATTGGTGCTTTGGTCTTCATTACCGGACTGATCTATATGTTTGTCGTGTTGATCAAAGGATGGAAATCAGGAGAGCCTTCTGGCCCGAACCCTTGGCATGCAACAACACTTGAGTGGCATTTGCCTTCATCACCACCACCTTTAGAGAACCATTCTAAAGTACCGTATGTTGATTTTAACCCTTATGAGTATCACCATGGTGAGCCAGTGGTCAAGTTTGACTATACAACAATGAAAAGGATAGACTAATGGCACACGAATATGTACCAGAGATCGCGATAGATCGCGAAGGGAAAGAACATAAGGTTCAAGGCTGGCAAGATGACTTTTATGGCGGGAAACTAGGCTTTTGGCTCTTTATGTTTACGGAAGTGTTGATGTTTGGTGCCATGTTTATGGTACTTGCGTACTACAATACACTGCATCCGCAAGAGTTCATTGAAGCTTCAGCAACACTGAACAGGCTGCTTGGTGGAATCAACACGGTGATTTTGCTTGCATCCACACTGACCATGGGGCTTTCACTGCTTAAAATAAGAGTAGGTGACGTCAAAGGAGCCAAACTTATGATCTGGGCAACGATCATATTGGCGACTGCTTTCTTGGTCATCAAAGGGTTTGAATGGACAGCTGAGTACAATCACGGGATATTTTTGGGATTACCAGCTATGCAGCCAGGCGGTGAAGACTCATTGCCACTAGGTAAGATATTGTTCTTTGGAATGTATTTTACCATGACAGGGATCCATGGGGTTCACATTCTTATCGGTATTGGTATTATGTTTTGGCTACTTAAACGTATCAATGCGGGTAAAGTAACACAGCAGCATCACATTTTACACTGGAACATCGCATTATACTGGGACATCGTACACCTTATTTGGGTATTTGTTTTCCCTTACTACTACATGATCGGAGCAGGAGGAGCTACAGGTGGACACTAATAACACAACATTAAATTATCAAGAATCAAGAACGATATACTATAAGGTATTTATAGGACTCATGCTTTTGACTGCGCTTACATTTGTGCAGCCATATATGTTTATGAAAGAGTCTACATTTGGAGCTCAGATGGCTATAGCTGTTGCAAAAGCATGGCTGATCATAATGTACTACATGCACTTAAAAGGTGAAAAACTGATCAGTGTAATGGGGATATTCTCCCTACTCATTGTTGCTACATTCTTTGTTATCGTTATCGGCTTTGATGTAGCCCATTTCCAATTTGGTCCTGAGAGTTACATCACGGGTACAGAAAATGCAGGTGCAGGACATACAGCGCCTGGCCATCACTAAGGAGTATAAAGTATGGATGTAAACAACAGCCTACAAGGATTTAATTCAATGGCAGCAACATTTGCTGCTGACGTAGACCAGGCATTTTGGATAAACTTCTGGATATCTATCATACTGGGTCTTTCAGTGATTGTACCAATGGTTTATTTTGCCTGGAAATATAGAGAAAAAAATGTAAAAAACGAAGATATCAAGAATGTCACACACAATACGGCTCTTGAGGTAGCGTGGACATTGATCCCAACTGCACTGTTGATGGTACTCTTTTATTATGGATATACCTCTATGAAAACATTGAGAACGATGCCGGCTGAAAGTGAAAGTATCGTGATCAAAGTGGAAGGGTCAAAATGGAAGTGGAAATATGAATATCCGCCGAACAAGTCAGGTCATGTGCATAAGATCACCTCTGTATTTGATAAAAAGATCGGTGATGTTCAAAGAGGTCTTTATGTGCCAAAAGGTAAAAATATCATCTTGGAGATGACAGCACCTTTGAATGATGTTATCCACTCATACTTTGTGCCGGCATTTCGTATGAAAGAAGATGTCGTACCCGGACGTACTACCAAACAGTGGTTCCATGCTGAAATACCTGGTGAGTATGAAGTAGAATGTGCTGAGTACTGTGGTACGGCGCACTCTTATATGTATTCAAAGATCGTTGTTATGGAACCGGAGGAGTACAATAAATGGTTTGAAAGTAAAGCCAAGTCTCCATTTGAAGATCCAAATGCAGCAGAGATACCAAAAGGTCAGCAGATCTACGAAGACAACGGATGTGCAGGATGTCACTCTATTGATACGGATGCGGTATTGGTTGGACCGTCACTTAAAGGTATAGGTGCAAAACATGATGCAGCATATTTGAAAGATGCCATTGTAAACCCTGATAAAGATGTGCCAGATGGCTTCTACCCGGGTGTGATGCCTCCGTTCAAACTACCTGACGCAGATGTAGATGAACTTGTAAAATATATGCAATCAGCGAAGTAATGATAAAAGATTTCTTTTCCGTTACTAAGTTTGTTCTCTCCTTCGCAGTCAGTCTTTCAGCACTCTTTGCCTACATTATGGCAAAGGGGGATGTTGGGCTTGATATGCTCTACGCAACTTTTTCCGTACTGCTTGTAGCCATGGGCGTCTCTACACTCAATCAGGTACAGGAGTACAAATCTGATGCCAAAATGGAAAGAACGAAAAATCGTCCCATAGCTTCAGGGCGCATGCGCCCTATGACAGGGATCATCCTTGCTGTGGTACTGATCTTACTCTCATTTGTTGTTATCTACAGTCTCTTGGGATTAACCGGTATCAACATATTTATGTTCGCGTTTATATGGTATAACGCTATGTATACGCCACTGAAGAAGAAGTCTGCATTGGCGGTGGTACCCGGTGCTATATTGGGTGTTATCCCCCCGGCTATTGGCTGGCTGGTTGCCGGACACAGCCTTATGGAGTTGGAGTTCATAGCTTTGGCACTGTATTTCTTCATATGGCAGGTGCCACACTTTTGGTTGCTTGTGATGTTGTTTCACGGTGACTATAAAGATGGGGGATACCCCACGGCTATGCGTCTGTTTGGACAGGCAAGTCTGCAAAGGCTGACATTTGTGTGGCTGATCTTTACGATCCAGGCAGGTATATTTCTCGTTTCTGTGTTTGAACCGTACATGGCAACAATGGTATTGACAGTGATTGTAGGTATCTGGGCATTTATCAGCTCCCTGGAGCTTTTAAGTGAAAAATTTGAATTAAAAAATGCACGTTCTGTATTTTGGAAGATCAATGCCGCGTTCTTAGCTATCATCATACTTCTCAGTATAGATGAGTATATCAAGCACCATATTTCTTAAAACGATAAAAGTAAAGTAGCTACTTTGCTTTTATACCCTATAATTCTTCAACATATTACGTTTAAAGGTTTTACATGCAAGAAGAACAGTATTCACTGAACAAAATTTTGGAAACACTCGTAAAAACAAAAGGCAATATAGTAAAAAAAAGACTTATTTATGATCAGGCACCGGTTGGCGGCATTGGTGCCAAATGGGTCATAGCCTTTTTTATATCATTGCCCATACTGCTTTATGTCGGTATATTCAATCCTAGTGTTTTTGCCATGCTGGGTATTGCGCAGGCCATCATATTTTATGTGGTGTTTTTGTCCATGGTCATGATACTGATCATGGCTGTCACCTTTATAAACAACAACAAAGTGCTCAGGCAGATAAAGCCATCATGGGAACACTACTTTTCCGGCGTAGAATTAAAAGATATCCTTGCTTCAGGAGCTACGCCTTATAAAGATTTTTTCAATCACTATGCGCTTGCCTTGGAAAAAGGATTGGAAGGTGAGGCGTTGTATGCATTCCTGAAAGATGCCATTGCAAAGATGCAAGATGAGAACCAAGAGTTATTTGAAATGATGAACAGGGCAAAAAATGGTTAAGAAAATATTTGTTATCTATAGTGTGGTACTTAGCTTTGTGTATGCATTTGATCAAAATGGGTACAAACAAAAATGTATGAATGGTGACATTGAGGCCTGTTATGTCCTGGCAGACCATCTAACAACTGGTGAAAATGCAAAGAATCAAGACAGCATGGAAGAAGGTGTGGGGTATATGCGTAAAGCCTGTGTGTTTGGTAAAGGTACAGCCTGTGACAGATTGGGTGAGATCTACTTTCAAAACAAAAGTTATGGTGCTGCGCGTCCTTATCTTATAGAAGCGTGCAAGAAAGGTGTAAAGTCCGCATGTGAAGCAGTCGGGACAATCTACCGTGACGGACATGATGTGAAACCGGATGATGTATTGTCCAGACAATATTATGAAAAAGCCTGTGCATTAAAAAGTGGCAATGCCTGTTATAATGTAGCGATCATTTACCGTGGTGGATTTGGTGTAGAAAAAAACAGAACACAAGAGAAAGCATTTTACAAAAAGGGGTGTGACTGTGGGCTCGAAGCAGGCTGTGATAGATACACCGAACTTGATAATGAAGACAAAGGCATAGAGACGGACATCCTCTCAAAAATTAAAGCTTGGTTTAATGAATAGGTCTACACTATATGTGTATAAAAGAATTAATTTATCTTAATTAAATAAGAAAAATTGATGATATATATAAAATCCTCCACTCTAAAAGATGTAAAAACATGTATTATAACACACCAAAATGTCTAAATTTTCTTTATTTTGATTATTTTTTAAACAATTAAGATTATTTCGTTATAAAAAATCTTATAATTGTTATTGAGTATTGTAATCTTACAATATATAGATATTACCTAAGGGGGTTTGTATGCAATCAAATGCAGCGTTGGAATATGATTATTCTGTGGCAAAATTGTTTACCTATACAACAATTTTATTTGGTATTTTGGGTATGTTGATTGGAACGCTTATTGCGGCACAATTGGCTTTTCCTGAATTAAACTATTTTTTCGGTGAATATGGGACTTTTTCAAGATTGAGACCTATGCACACGAATATCGTTATTTTTGGATTTACGGTATCTGGGATCTTTGCTACATGGTACTATGTAGGGCAAAGAGTACTGAAGGTATCAATGTCTGAGTCAAAATTTTTGATGTTTATCGGAAAACTTCATTTTTGGCTTTACTTTTTTGGTGCTCTTGTCGCTGTGACGGCACTGTTGTTAGGGTATTCACAATCACATGAGTATGCACAGTTAGAGTGGCCATTTGATATCGCGATTGTTATCGTTTGGGTTCTCTGGGGTGTATCTATTATGGGTCTTGTAGGGATCAGACGTGAAAAAGCGCTGTATATCTCAGTATGGTACTACATAGCATGTTTCCTTGGTGTGGCAATGCTGTATCTCTTTAACAATATGGCAATTCCTACATATTTTGCAACAGAAGGTCTTGGGAATGCACTGCATTCTGTTTCTATGTATTCAGGAACGAACGATGCGTTGGTACAATGGTGGTATGGACACAATGCGGTTGCATTTGCCTTTACTGTACCTATTATTGCAATGAGTTACTATTTCCTTCCAAAAGAATCCGGTCAGGCGATCTATTCGTATAAACTTTCTTTACTTTCTTTCTGGGGATTGATGTTCGTATACCTTTGGGCAGGATCTCATCACTTGTTATGGTCTACTGTACCTGACTGGATGCAGACAATGGGATCGGCGTTCTCAGTCGTACTTATCTTGCCATCATGGGGTTCAGCGATCAACATGCTTCTTACGATGAAAGGTGAGTGGAACCAACTTACAGACAATCCATTGATCAAGTTCATGGTATTGGCATCTACGTTCTATATGTTGTCCACCATTGAAGGTCCTATCCAGGCGATCAGATCAGTTAATGCGATTGCACACTTTACAGACTGGATCCCAGGGCATGTGCATGATGGTGTACTTGGATGGGTTGCATTTATGATTATGGCGGGTATCATGCATATGGCACCACGTATGTTTAAAAAAGAGCTTTATTCTAAAAAGCTTATTGAAGCACAGTTTTGGCTACAGACGACAGCCGTAGTACTTTACTTTACGTCTATGTGGATCGCAGGTATCACGCAAGGTATGATGTGGAGAGCGGTAGATGAGTATGGTAACTTGATGTATAGCTTTATTGATACTGTTACAGTACTTCATCCTTACTATACGATCAGAACGATTGCCGGCGTACTGTACCTTACCGGGTTCATTATGTTTGCGTACAATATCATTAAAACAATCACTGCAGGTAAGGCATTAAGCACTGAACCTCAGTTTAGAACACCTATGGCCTAAGGGGGTAGCATACAATGTTTTTTCACTGGTTAGAAAAAAATCCGTTCTTCTTTGTTGCGGGCGTGTCACTAGTAATTTCATTTGCGGGTCTGATAGAGATCGTCCCAAACTTTGCTCAGGCGGCTCGTCCGCTTGTAGATCTAAAACCACGCACAGTGCTTCAGCTTGCAGGTAAAAATGTCTATATCAAGGACAACTGTATTGCTTGTCATTCTCAGATGATCCGTCCGTTTAAAGCAGAGACTGATCGTTATGGGGACTACTCATTGTCTGGTGAGTATGCGTATGACAGACCATTTCTTTGGGGCTCTAAAAGAACCGGTCCGGATCTTCACCGTATAGGTCACTACCGTACAACGGACTGGCATGAGGCACATATGCTGAATCCTCCAAAAATTGTACCTGGTTCAATTATGCCTGCCTACGAGCATATGTTTACGAATGTAGCAGACATTGAAACAGCTTATGCAGAAGCCGTTACTGTGAAAAATGCATTTCATACACCATACGGTCCTGAGTTCAAAAGAACCAGAACAGCATGGGAAGCGCACCGTCCAAAAGTCATTGAAGATGCGAAAAAGATCGCAGCTGACATGAAAGATGAGCGCGTGAAGAAAATGGTTGCAGAGGGACAAGTACCTGAAATTGTAGCCTTGATCGCATACCTTAACAGCTTAAAATAGGCAGCTGGATAATGGGTATACGTGAACTACAGGGCTACGCCAGTTTTTTTATGACCATTTTTTTGGTGATAATGTTATATTGGTATATCATACACTTGTATAGAAGTGAAAAAAAAGGTGAGCGTGATTATGAAAAATATGGGAATATTGCACTTGATGACGAAGTCTCAAGTACACCCGTAGAAGATAAACCCGCGTCTGAGAGATTTAAGGAGGAAGATAAATGAATGGATTAATGATAAAGGCATTAGGATTTGCGGCAATTTTGATCATTGCAACAATTGCTATGGTAACAAGTTTGGATATTGATATCTTTGCTGATTCCGTAAATGCAATTGCAATGGGTGGAGCAGTTGCTGTTGCCGTATTGACATCGGCAGTGTCAGTGAAATATATAAACCAGATGAAAACCGACACTGTAAGTGGGAAACTTGCAGATGAAAACTGGGATGGAATTGGTGAATACGAAAATGAGCTGCCGTCAGGCTGGGCATATACATTTTTAGGTGTATTTCTTTGGTCTATGTGGTATGGATTCTTCGGATATCCGGTCAACGCCTACAGCCAGATCGGTGAGTATAATGGAGAAGTACTTGCATACAATGCAAAGTTTGAAGAAAAACACAAAAATGCAGATGAAGCAACGCTAAAAGAGATGGGTGAGTCCATCTTTTTGGTACAGTGTTCACAATGTCACGGTGCCACCGGAGATGGACTTTCAGGTCGTGCGCAGGACTTTACAGCCAGATTCTCCAAAGAACAGGTTTTACATGTGATCAATGAGGGGCAGAATCAATTGGGTTACCCAATGGGAGCGATGCCTCCGGGTATGGCAAGCGGTAAAGATGCTGAAGATATCGCAGCATACATAGCCGGCGGACTTAAAGGTGAAGCACCGGCAGCCTATGCAGCATGTACCTCTTGTCATGGTGAAGACAGTAAAGGCAATAACGGCATGGCACCAAACCTCGTAAGTTATGATGCTGCCGTATTGAACCATACATTGCAGCATGGTAAAAAAGGTATCATAGGCAAAATGCCTTCGTTTAAGACATTGATCACACCTGTACAAGAAAAAGCATTGACTGCCTATGTGCAGACACTAGCAAACTAAGGAGTTTAGCATGGCAGAAAATACCAAAAGAAATGTATTCGGATTTCATGGATTGTTTGGCTTTATTATTTCAGTATTTGGACTACTGACTATTTGTGTCGCTTTGATGCTTTTGGTTATCATAGCACAGAGAAACGCACAGGTAAACCCGTATGATCCCGCACCCATTAGAGATGTAAACAACCTAAAGAAGATCTCAGTGGACAATAAACAATTTGCGTTTCAAGCACCAAAGGAAAAATAATGATTAAATATATGGATAAAATACTTTTTGCATGTTTAGCATTTTCGGCAGTAGCCGCTGTCTATTTGGCTTTGTCCGGTACGCTCCTGTACGTAGGATAATACATGAATAAAGCAATAGTGAGGGCAACCTTGCTTGCTTTGTTATTTCCTTTACTACTCAATGCTACTACGCATACTCTAAGAAATGATTTATTAAAGTTAGAAGCTGTACAACTCATAGATACCATGGGTGATGAATTGTATGCCAAAACAGGTGTCAATGCTTATGTGGTTGCAACCAATGAACATTTTCAGGAGAAATTTAATCTAGTAACGTATAGTAAGCAGTATGAAGCAAAGCTAAGTAAGCCGTATGTGTTGTTTATCTTTGCTCCCTACGCAAAGATAACAAAAGAGTCAGATGCAAGAGGAAGAATAGGGATCATCCCTTCTTCCGACGCACTTAAGTCAATGTATAACTATAATGATGTCAGAGATGCCGCGATCAAGATCGTTGCATTAAAAGACAGTAATACACAAGAAGATAAATTTAATGTCGGTGTGCTGCAGGCTTATTCCGAGTTGGCAGACAATATAGCACGTGCTAAAAATGTCACACTGAAGAGCACAATAAAAGATGAAATGAGTACCATGGTACTCATATTGCGTATCATCATTTATGCGGGTTCTTTGTTGGTGTTGTGGATGTTTTTTTTAAGACCACTTTATATGAGGATAAAAAATGGAAAAAAATAATACAAAAACCTATTGG
>CAYXZY010000030.1:0-9206 GCA_964469685.1 uncultured Sulfurovum sp.
AGGGAGCGTTGCAGACTAAGCTGCTAAAGTTGATAGATACCGTTGAAGGAAAGTTCTTTTCCGGCGCGCTGGATGCGGAACAAGCCAAGCGCATGCTTGACTCATTGCAATCATAAGAGGTTTAGTTACAAGGATCAGACATCATATTTCTGTCTTGGTACAGATAGACCTCTACACGTCTGTTGAGTGCTCTGTTGGCTGCTGTGTCATTAGGAGCAATGGCCTTAGCGTATGAACAGCCTTTCGTGTATGGTCGTCCATTGACAGCAAGCAGGTTCCCAACGGTTTCTGCCCTTCTTTTAGATAATTTTTGATTGTAGGCGTAACTGCCCTGGTTGTCTGTAAAGCCGGCAACCCCTACAATCGTCTGCGGGTAGTTTCGCAATAGCCGTGCGACCGTATTGACTTTTCTTTTGGCACTTGGTTGAAGCACGGATGAGCCTGAAGCGAACATCATCCTGTCTCTGAACATGAGTTTGACATACCTGTCTGTTTTTGAGACTATGATATCTCTGTTTGGATCAAGTGCGGCCAATGGGTCATTGTTGACACCTGTACCTAAGGCACGTGCGATCTCGTTAGCCTGTTTGTCCATGAGATAGCCTGCACCTCCACCCAGTGCTGCACCTGCTAGCGCACCAATGGCGGCACGCTGGCCTTTGTGGTGTCCTTTGGTATTGTAACCTATCAGTGCACCGGTAATGGCACCTACAGCCGCACCGGTTTTGGTACGGTCATAGCTTCCGTCTTCTACCAGACCTGGCTGATTATAACATCCTGAGAGCATGAAGGTGGCCACTGTTGCAGCTACCATTGGTTTAAGTAATTTCATTTTTTCTCCTTATATCTTGAGTGTTCGGCGCCTATTCCCAGCCGCCAGTTTGTCTTGGTTGTTCACCGCTTACTGCATTGCCCACGGCACCACCGGCTATGGCACCAAGTACTGCACCAGTGGCTATGTTCGTACCACTTTTGTCGCCCAGGTTCCCCCCGATCACAGCACCTGTGACAGCACCTACTGCTGCTCCTGTCTGCACATCCGGGTTAGAGAGTGTACTTTGATTGACACAGCCGCTAAGCAACGCGATGCTTACGCCTGAGAGCATGAGCATTTTAAAATTTTGTATTTTCATGATGCATCCTTTTGTTGTATTCATTTTTTATTATAGCATGAAATTGTGCCAAATTGTGAGGTCATTTTTTTTGTATAATTTTTTCATGCCATTGCCAAAGGGTCTTTTCAAATCCTATTTGCTTTGTATCATAGAATGAAAGCGAAGTATCTAAATAGTCTTGCGGCACCCAGCCATCATAATCATGAGGATATTGATAGTCTTTGGCATGGGTTTTGATATGTGGCGGAATCGGGTATATCTTTCCTTCTTTAATGGCTTTTTGTGCATGGTTTATGGCAAGGTAGGCGCTGTTGGACTTGGGTGAAGATGCCAGATAGATGACAAGCTGAGAGAGTGATATCCTTGCTTCCGGGTACCCAATATGCTTCACGATATTGAGTGTGGAAGAAGCGAGGTTCAGTGCGTGGGGGTTGGCATTGCCAATGTCCTCACTTGCAAGAATGGCCAGGCGTCTGGCTATGAACTCTGCAGGTTCTCCGCCTTCTATGAGCCTGGCCAGATAGTAGATGCCGGCATCAATGTCTGACCCGCGTATACTTTTGATCATGGCTGATGTGAGTTCATAATGGCTTTCACTCTCAGAAGAACCGGCCTGCATGGCATGCGGGCGTATCTGTTTTAGGCTTTTGAGTGTTACAGGAGATTCTATATGGGAGGCACTCTCCAAAAGATTTAACAGTGCCCTCACATCCCCGCCTGAAGAGAAGACGAGGTAGTCTTTGGCATCATTTTCTATCTTGATGTCCTCAGCGTGGAGTATGTTGTCAAGATATGCTGACATGGTCTCTTCTGAGATGCTTTCAAGCTCAAAAAGATGTGAGCGGGAGCGCATGGCAGCTGTCAGTGAATAATAGGGATTTTCAGTAGAAGCACCGATAATAAGTGCTGACTGGTTCTCCATAAAAGGCAGCAGTACCTCCTGCTGGTTTTTGCTGAGTCTATGCACTTCGTCTATGAAGACAAGAGGTTTTTGAAGGGCATTGGTATAGGTTTTAAATATTTTACGCAGGTCTTCTATCTTGAGTGTGGTGGCATTCATTTCATAGAAGGGACGATCCAGGAGTGCTGCAATGATCCTTGCGAGGGTGGTTTTACCGCATCCTGGCGGGCCATAGAAGAAAGTGTGAGGCAGTGCATCACCTTCTATGAGTTTGCGCAGCACAGCATTTTTGGATAAAAGATGGGGCTGTCCTATGAACTCATCCAGTGTTTTTGGGCGGTATTTGAGAGCGAGATTTACCATACTCAGTCTTTGTGCGCAGCCTGTTTGTTTTTTTCTTTACGGTGTTTGTTCGCTTCTTCCTGGTTTTTGGCATTGAGGGCATTTTTGGCAGCAGCAGCTTTGTTCGTTCTCCAGCGCTTCATAAATTTATGGACATCATCATATTCTCTGCGCGTGAAGTAGCGTGTTTTGTTCTCAGGCAAGTTGTTCAGTTCAATGCCGCCGAATGCTACCCGTTTGAGGTCCAGTACCTTGGCTTCAAAATGGCCAAAAAAACGTCTAAGTTCCCTGTTCTTGCCTTCGGTGATGGTGACACGGAGCTTTGTAAAGTTCTTGCCTTCACTTCGTATTTCAAAATGTGCAAACGGTGCAAATTCCATACTGTAGATCTTGGATTTTTCATGGGCACCTGCGCGCGCATCATCCAGTACCAGTCCCTCTTTCATGGCATCGACCATTTCAGGGCTGAGGGGTTTGTCTATCTTCAGATTGTAAGTTCTGTCCAACCCGCTTTCCATAAGTGCTGTCGCTACCTCTACATCGTCCGTTAACAGTAAAAGTCCTTCAGAGGCATAGTCCAGTCTGCCTACAGGGGTAAAATGTCTGTATTTACCCGGCAATTTATGGTAGATCGTAGCACGTCCCCTGTCATCTTTTTTGGTCACAAGCACACCTTTGGGCTTGTTATAGACAATGATGGTGAGTTCAGAGGTCACCTTCACTGCTTTGCCTTTGACAAAGATGCGGTCATCTTCTTGCACTTCGTACGCAAACTCTTTTAGAGGCTTTTTGTTTAGGGTCACCTCCCCTGCTTCTATGAGGGCATCTGCTTCACGGCGGGAGTACTTGGTATTGTGTGCGATGTATTTATTGAGTCTCATTTACTTTTTATCCCTGCATTGACTAGGTCATGTATGTGCAGCACACCGATGACTTTACCCTCTTTGCTGACGATGGGCAAGATTTGTATACGGTTCTTTTCTATAAGCTCCAGGGCATCTGAGGCAAGAAGATTGGTATTATAGCAACTTCTTGGGTTATGTGTTGCATACGCAATAGCCGGCTGATCAATGGAGAAGTGCTCATCCATCAGCGCACGTCTTAGATCCCCGTCACTCAGTAGAGCAACAAATGTCTCATTGTCATCTACCATGAGTACGGTTCCTATTTTCCCTTCTGTCATGGCCACGACGGCTTCTTTGAGCGTTGCATGTGTATTGATAATAGGCAGGGATGTGGTGTGCATCAGGTCTTTTATTTTGATAAAAAGTTTTTTGCCCAGTGAACCTCCGGGATGAAAGGAGGCAAAGTCTTGTTCTTTAAAACCTCGTTGTTCCATCAGTGCCACCGCCAGTGCATCACCCAATGCCATGGTAAGGGTGGTGGATGAGGTAGGCGCTACACCTAAAGGACAGGCCTCTCTTTGCACGGAAATATCCAGAAAAACATCCGCATATTTACCCAAAGAGGAGTCAGGGTTGCTGGTCATGCCTATCAGCGGAATATCAAATCGTTTGATATGCGGCAATATCTTGGTGAGCTCCTCGCTCTCCCCGCTTGAACTGATAGCCAAAAGCGTATCACCTTCAGATATCATCCCAAGGTCACCGTGCAGCGCTTCAGTGGGGTGCAAAAAGAAAGAGGATGTCCCCGTACTTGCAAACGTGGCTGCTATTTTTGCTCCTACAAGCCCTGATTTACCCACCCCTGTAATGATGAGCTTGCCTTTGGTATGCAGTATGATATCAATGGCATCTAAGAAATTCTGATCTAAACGCTCTGCAGCAGTCTGCAATGCTTCTGCTTCTATCTGAAATGTCTTTTGGGCGGTCTGGATAAGGTTCATAGTTTTACGCTTTTTAGTTTAATAAATGATTATAGCATAGATGGGTGGAAAAAGGAGTAATACTCTACTCCTTTAGGAAGGCTTAGGCTTGTTTGCTTGTGGAGACCTCACCTTTGTCGACACGCTTTGAGAACTCTGTTTCTTCACCTTTGGCCAAAGCCTTGGCCTGCTCAACCCAGTTTTCTCTTTTTGCACGTCCCGGGAAGCCCAGGGTCTTGTCAGCCCAGGCAATGTTCTCTTCATCCCAGGCAGCGATCTGATCGAAATGGTAAATACCTATGTCGTTGAGTGCTGCTTCTATTTTGAGACCGATCCCTTTAATGCGTGTGAGGTTGTCTTTTACTCCGTTGCGCGGTTCACTGAGAAGTTGGGGTTTCTTGTCCGTTGCCTCAGGCTCTTTTGTTGCTGAGGGGGCATCGTGTACCTTCTCATCTTCTTCTTCATGATGCGCTTGGGCAGTATGTCCACAGCTGTCGTTTGCACAGGTACTTTTACCAAACAGATATCCGATAATAAACCCTAACAGGGCAGCCAATAGTAAACACAGTATCATTTGTGATGCAATTTCTAACATAATTATTCTCCTAGTATAATGATTTCTACGCGACGGTTAGTCTGTTTGTTCTCATCGCTTGTATTGGGCACAAGCGGTTGTGATTCTCCGTAGCCTTTTGCTCTTAAGCGGTCTGGCTTGATCCCTTTTGAGATGAGTCTTTTTTTGACCGTGTCTACCCTTGACTGGGAGAGTTTTTGATTGAACTCAGCACTGCCATCAGAGTCTGTATGTCCTGCGATCTCAGTTTTGATATGCGGATATTGGGCGAGGATATTTGCAAGTTTGTCAACAGTTGACTCTCCTTTTGGGGTGAGTGTTTCTTTTCCTGTCTCAAAGGCAATGTTCTCGATTTTCAGGAGTTTGCTAATTTTTTCTTTTGCGGCAGAGGATGCCTGCTTGGCTTCTTCGGCAGCAATGCGGGCTTTTTCCTTGGCAAGGCGAGCTAGCTCTTCTTGTTGTGCCTGTACCTCTGCAGCTTTACGCTGTGCTTCTTCCTGAATACGTTTGGCTTCTGCCTCAGCCTGTTTGGCGGCCTCAGCAGCTTTTGCCTCTGCTTCAGCTTGAGCTCGTGCCTGTGCCTCTGCTTGTGCCAATAATGCAGCTTCGGCTTCTTTGGCTCTTTGAACTACAGCCGGGTCTACAACGGAATGGTTTTTCGTGGGTATATTTGCTTCGGCAAGCAAAGCATTCATCTCATCAAGCGCCTCTTGTGAGTCTGCCATACCTTCCACACTAAGGACTCCTTGGCCATAGTGTATTTTCCCTTTTGTGTAATGTTTCACAAAAAGAGGCAATATCTTTTCGGTTAACGGCACAGCGCCATTGTCTACCCTATGTGCATTTTTTCTTACATCGGGAGCACTGAAAGAAGGACGTAAATGGCTTGTAAGCGCACGTATCTGCTGTTTATCTGTAAAGGTGCCGCTAAGCTGTATGTTTTGCATATCTTTTGTGATGACAAAGTCTATAGGCGCGTCAAGTATGACATTGGTATCATTTCTTGTGGCTATGGGCGAGGTGTTCAAAAGTGCTTGCATCTTATGTTTGGCATCATACCCTTTTACATCACCGCTTACTGTAAGTATGTGTTTATGGTACTGAATCTTCCCATTTTTGTACTGGGAAACGAAATGAGGAAGGATCATATTTGTAAGTGCGATGATCTCTTCTCCTTCAAGTGTGTCATTGCTGGAAGTGTTTCCTATGATCAGTATATTTCCTGCAGCCTCTATAGTGTTTTTGAGTGCATTTTGCTGTTGCACATTTTTAAAATTCCCATTCAATTCAAAACTTCCGTTTTTCTGCGTGATGGCATATTCAATGTACTGAGCATGATCTGATAGTGCTGTACGCTGTGAAGTACTTGTTTTGGCATCTGAGGTGACCGTGATATCATCGATATGTGTACACACACAAACTATGATGAGCAGTAACAATAAAAACAGCAAAGTCCAAATTTTTTTCATCTCGTTTCCTTGTCCCTTTAAAATTTGAGTAGCTTATAGGTAACTCTTAGAGAATATTATACATAGTTTTGATAAGAAAATGACTTAGTGAAATAAACAGTGCCAAAAGTGAAGTGATCTTCCCCCAAAAGCCAGGGAAAAGAACATAACGCGGTGTTTATATGATAAACACCGTAGGGATAATAAGCGGATATCTTTTTTTGGTACGGATCACATGTTTTCTGATGCCGTTTCTAATATCATTTTCAATGTCTTTATGGTTCTTAAGTGCTTCAGGTTTCATGTGCAGCAAGAGATTTTCTATCATGACCTCGATCTCTTTTTGGAACTTTTTCAGCTCATTGTCCGCTATCAGGCCATGTGTGGATATCACCGGTTTCCCAACGAGTTTTTGGTTCTCTTGGGAGATCTGCGCTACCACATTGATGATACCGTCTTCAGCAAGCTTTTGTCTGTCAAGTACCACATCGTTTTCTATGGTTTTGTTGTTCTGATTATCGATGTAGGTTTTTCCGGATTTCACGGTCTTGACTTTTTTAAGATACTTGGTGGTTAGTTCTATCTGGTCTCCGTCACTCATGAGAAGGATGTTTCTTTCATCTACCCCACAGTCCACGGCAGTTTTGGCATGGGCTGCCAAGTGATTGTACTCTCCGTGCACAGGCAGGAAGAATTTTGGCTGTATGAGTCTGAGAATGAGTTTTTGCTCTTCTTGTGCCGCGTGACCCGAGACATGGATATCGCCAAATTCTCTGTAGCGTACGGTCACACCTATTTTCATCAGTTTGTTTAAAAGTCCTGAAACCGATGCTTCATTGCCGGGGATGGCAGAAGCAGAGATGATGACCGTATCTGAAGGTTTGAGCTTGATGTGTCTGTGTTCATCGGTGGCCATACGGTTGAGTGCCGCCATGGTCTCACCCTGTGAGCCTGTAGTGACTATCAGCACTTCATGGTCAGCATATTTTGGCACTTCATGTACTTCTATAAAGTGTTTATCTTCTATGTCTACAAAGCCCAGAGCCCTGTTGGTTTCTACATTTCGTTCCATTGAACGTCCGATCACACAGATCTTCCTGCCGTGCTTCACACCCCTTTCCATAGCCTGGAAGATACGGTGGACATTTGATGAGAAGGTCGACATGATCACCCTCCCCTTTGCAAGGTCAAACAAGGTATCAAATGTCTTCCCTACGACTTTTTCACTTTTGGTAAACCCAGGGTTGTGTGAGTTTGTAGAGTCAGAGAAAAGACAAAGTACACCCTTCGCCCCATAATAGGCATACCGGTGAAGATCCATCGTATAGTTGTCCACAGGCGTGTGGTCTATTTTGAAGTCGGCGGTATGAATGATGGTTCCTATGGATGTTTCAATGGCCAAAGAACAGGCATCAATGATGGAGTGCGTGTTGTGCATCCATTCTATTTTGAGGTCACCTATCTGGTGCTGTTTTCTCATGGTGACATAGTTAAAGTACTTTGTATGTGCCGACAGGCCATGCTCATTAAATTTGTTTTCTATCATAGCTAGTGCCAAAGGCGTTCCATAGATAGGAAACTGTAACTCTTTGAACAGGTATGGCATGGCACCGATGTGGTCCTCATGCCCATGGGTGATGATGACATACACATCTTTTTCTTTTTTCAAGGCATGAAGGTACGAAAAGTCAGGCACCAGAATGTCGACCCCATGCATGGTCTCATCAGGGAAACTCATCCCTACATCGATGATGATAGCCGTTGTCTCTGTCTCAAAGACAGCCATGTTTCCACCGATCTCGCCAAGTCCACCCAGTGGCGTAAAGCGCAGTTTGCCCTTGGCAGCTACGTCTATCTGTTTCCAAGGGTTCATGGTGGCATCTTTGACCTTCTCGTTGATGTCAAGATATTTTCTCATTGTATCATTGACGGTGGTCACATTTTTGCGTCTGCCTCTGTTCTTGTTGTTCCCACCCTTGTTGCCCGGTCGGTTGTTGTTTTGGTTGCCGCCTTGTTTGGTGTTTCTTCTGTTGTCACCCTGGTTGTTGTTGCGGTTCTTGTTGTTCTTGTTTCTGTTCTGGTTCGGGTTGGGCTTTCTGTTCCCGTTTGGCGTTTCTGCTTCTTTGACATTTCCGTTCACTTCTTTTTGTGGAGACGGCTTTTGGTTGCCATTGGGATTTCTGTTGGCATTAGGGTTGGGTCTGTTTTGTTGTGTGCTGCTGTTTTTTGGCTGTCTGTGAGGGTTTGGTCTTCTTTCTCTCTGTGTGCTATGGCTGCTTGTTTTTTGCTCTTGATTTCGAGAGTTTTCGTTTTGGTTTTCCATCTAAATAATCCTTTAATTCATTATATATATGATGATACGTAGATGTCTCAGCTTCATGAGGTCTCAGGTTGGGGTCCAGCCCTAGTTCCGAAAAGAGTTGATCGACCTTGTCTTTAGAAAAAACAACACTGAGATTTTTGGAAAGCTTCTTGCGTGGCTGCTGAAATGCTATCTTCAGAAACGCTTCGAATTTTTCATCATCCCTTGAGATGTTCTTTTCTATTAAAAGCACGGCAGAAGTAACATTTGGCGGCGGCACAAATGCTTCGGGTTCTACTTCGAAACACAGTGTCGCTTTTCCTGCAGTGGCGGCCAGAACAGAAAGAGCGGAAAACTCTTTTTGTTTGACCTTGGCAGAAAATTTAACGGCTACTTCTTTTTGAACCATGACCAGAATACTCTGGCAGTGTTCATCCTTTAGTGCTTTTAAGATGATATTGGTCGCGATATAATAGGGCAAGTTGGCTACTAAATGATAAGGCTCATCCAGAAGCTTCCCTGACTCCCAACGCTCAAGCACATCCCCACACTGTAAGTCAAAACGTCTGTTGTGGATAGACGTTTGAAATTCAGATCTGAGATGCTCGCATAATCTTGTATCAACCTCAAATGCTGTGACATTACGAACTTTTACAAGTTCTTTGGTTAAATCACCTAAGCCAGGCCCAATCTCTGCAA
>CAYXZY010000031.1:0-7158 GCA_964469685.1 uncultured Sulfurovum sp.
GGCTACTTGTTTGACTGTAGATAATTTGAATATAAAAAAGTCATGAAATGATTAAATATTAATCAAAAAATATGGCTCAGACGGATATTTAGTGTTATACTTAAGAAAATGTCAATCATTACAATCGGAGGCAGTATATGCGAGCGAAGACAGCAGATCTTCATACTAAATTTTGGGAGATTTTTGCACAGCAAGACAAGCGAAAGATCAATGAATTTCAGAGTTATATGGACAAATTTGCGGTTAATTTCAACCTGTATAAAGACGGAAATTTCATAGAACAGTCCTTACCTTTTGATATTGTGCCGCGTATTATTTCCAAGAAGGAATTTTCCAAGATCGAAAAAGGATTGATTCAGAGGGTCACCGCATTAAATCTGTTTCTTGAAGATCTGTATACAGATGCGAAGATAGTCAAAGATGGCATTATTCCACAGGAGTTTGTAGACAATGCAAGCGGGTTTCTTAAAGAATTTAAAGGGTTTTCACCTTCCAAAAAGATAAGAACACACATCAACGGTATTGATCTTGTAAAAGACACTGCAGATGATGAATGGGTGATTCTTGAGGACAACCTAAGAGTTCCCAGCGGGGCTAGTTATCCGCTTTCTATTCGTGATACGTACAGAAAGATCTATCCTGATTTTTTTGAAAACCTTAAAATAGAACCTATTAAGCACTACCCAAAGATCATTACGGATGCAATGGAGTATGTCAACACCGGAGGTATCAATGTTGTTCTTTCACCCGGAAGGTATAATTCTGCATATTATGAGCACAGTTATCTGGCCAAAGAAAGCGGCGCTCAACTTGTACGTGCCCATGAGCTTGAGGTAGTAGATAAAAAAGTCTATTTCAAAAACTATAATGGCAAAAAGATCCGTGTTGGGTCTATTTATAAAAGACTGGATGATGAATTTATAGATCCGAAGTTCTTTAATCCTGAAAGTCTCATTGGGGTGCCAGGACTGATTGAAGCCTATCTTGCGGGAAATGTTGCGTTGATGAATGCAGTAGGCAATGGTGTTTCTGATGATAAAGGCATCTACTATTTTGTACCCAACATGATAGAATACTATCTTGGAGAAACACCGATCTTGAAAAATGCACCCACCTATCTTCCTTATTTTAAAAAAGATATGGATTATGTGATGAAGAACATTGAAAGGCTTGTCATTAAAGATGTGGCGGAAGCAGGAGGATATGGTGTGTTGTTCGGTCATTCCATGAGTGAACAGCAGATCAAAGATATACAAACAATGATCAAAGCAGAACCCAGAAGGTTCATTGCCCAGGAACGTATAGAGTTTTATGATGAGAAATGTTATATCAATCATCAACTTGAAGACAGAAAGGCTGACTTCAGAGCATATGTGGTCATGGCAGAAGATGTCAAAGTATGGCACTGCGGACTGACTCGCTATGCGCTTGAAGCAGGCAACTACCTGGTCAATTCCTCACAGGGTGGCGGTTTTAAAGACACATGGGTCATGGGGCTATAGAGATGGAACAATTATTAACAGCAAATGTAGCCAGCAGTATGTACTGGCTGGGAAGATACCTTGAGAGGATCGAAAGCGCATTGGTTCAAATATACAAAGCCTATGATGACATCATTGATAAAGACAAAAAAGCCGGTAAAGTACTTTACCGAAAATACGATATTGATTTAAAATATGTCACAGCAGTTGATTTTTTAAATAGAGCCATTCGGGGAAATCATGTAGGCAATGTGGTAGATATGATGCAACATGCAAGAGAAAATGCCATCATTGGGCGTACAAACATTGACAAAAAAACCTTTGGCGGGATCATTTCATTAAGTACACATATGCAGAAGATCCAAAAAAGTCCTTCACATGTAGAATGCAATGAGATTGATCAGGCGCTTTCCTTTCTCAATGAGATACGCGGCAGTCTTGCCCACAGGGAAGACCGTAAATTAAGTGACTATTTTTTGAAGGTAGGCAGGCTTGTAGAAGAGATCGATTTTTGTATTAGATTCGATATTAGTGAAAAGACTATTGAGACTATCCTCAAAGAGATCGATATGGTCATCAAAATACTCAATCCGGATATCGATCTTTTTGACACGTGTTCAAAAAAGAACTTACAGTCAGATATGATGAACTGTATTTACAGTCTTATTGACCAGCTTATTGTGGAAGATTAGTCTTGCGGTAATAGCAATATAGTTAATTTACTGCTGGCTTTGACTTTGACTTTGGCTTTGTATGATGGAGTCAGGCCTAGGCTCTTCTTCTTTTCTCACATCAACCATCACCGACAGTTCACTGTCCCCACTACTCATTACGACACCTTTGAGCGGTGAAATGTCATGGTAATCCCGACCCGACCCTAAAAGTATATGCTGGTCTTTGGGGATAAGGTTGTTGGTGGGATCAAATTCTACCCAACCTGCATTGGGGATATACACTGCAAACCAGGCATGTGAAGCATCAGCTCCAAAAAGCTTTTTTTTGCCCTTTGGGGGCAAAGTTTCTATGTATCCACTCATATATTTGGCCGGTAATCCTATGGTTCGTAGTGCAGAGATGGCGAATTGTGCAAAATCCTGGCAGACCCCTTTTTTAGCCTCAAATATCTCTTCAACTGGTGTGGTGATATCTGAAAAACCCGATAAAAACTGGAAATCATTAAAAATGCGCTCCATAAACTCATGGGTCGCCTCAAAAAGATCTCTGTCTTTGTGGAAAGATTCAAGTGCATACGCTTTGATGCCCTCAGAAGCGTAAGGAATGAGGTCAGATTCAAAAAGATATTGCTTGGCATAGACATCTGCCACCTGAAAATTAGATAATCTTTCGATCGCTTTTTCATAGGTGATACTGTTTTTCTTTATCATATCAAGATGTTCTTCGATGCGTTGAGGAAATATTTCTACCTTGGACTTTCCGGTAACACTGAGAGCATGATGAGGTTCCCTTATAAGCATGTGTGTGTTTGTGTTGCCAAACATATCTATGAATTCATGTGATTCAAAGACCTTGGGTTCAATCTCCATTGAAAAAGACAGCAGTGCCTGAGAGGGTGTTTCTTTGGGTTTTAAGCGTGCTATATTGTGACTGAAAGAGACATCACTTTCGTACTTAAAGGTGGTTTTGTGGTAAATATTATAGATCATCATTACTCATCATAGTGTGCAAAATAGGTATGTGAAAATTCATTGGAACACTCCAAAAACAAGTCTGATAGCTGAGATAATACTTCGTTAAGCGTAACATAAACACCTTCCTCTTCTATGGTATTCAATAAGGCATTGACATCTGTTGATTCGAGCAATATGCGCGCATCCAGCATCTTCTCTTCATAAGAAGTCAAGGTTTCTTTTGCTTTGGGTAAGTGTTTAAACTCATCTAAAAGATTATTAATACCGTACATAAGTGATTTGGGGAACTGAGGATTGAAAATGATGAATTCAACTACATTTTCCAGGGTTGGTGATCCTCTGTAGTGTGCCCGGTAGGCATTGAAACTCTCCATTGAATATAGCATATCCTCCAGAACCTCATGGCCTACGGATTTGTCTAACTTGAGGCATAGCATAGATTTAGCTTTAGATATGAGCAGTAATGCATCTTCAATTTTGTATCCTATATGGTATAAAATCAATCCTTGCTCTTTAAAGATACTGTCTTTGACCAGCTCTTTGTACGCCATCAGATAAATAAGCAAATTGTCCAGTTCATTGGCTATCACCAAGGTACTGTCACCCTTTCTGTTTATAAAGGTATTCCATTCCTTTTGAAGCCTGTCAAAGAGTTTTCTGGTTTCAAATGTTAATAGATCCCTGATATTGATATTGGCGTTGGCCAGCATAGATATGGTCATTGCCAATGAACCGGATCGATACTTGTCTTTGATGACTGAGGTGATCTCAATCATAGGAAAGATAGCAAGGTTTTCTTTGTTTTCTTTATCCATGAAACCGGGATAGGTCATAGTCATATGGGTCAGGGTGGTTTGCAGAATCTTTTGTGACTCTTTGGAAGTGCTTACCTCAAAACGGTAAAAATTTGTTATTTTTTTGATGACATGCAAGATCAGTCTTGTTGAAGATACAGCCCGGGAAAGGTATCTTCCCAGCCAAAACAAGTTTTCTGCCTTCAAGGTAGAAATCTGGTCGATAGAAGTTTCAACATAGGGGGTTTGGTCAAGGTCATTGATCGGGTCAAAGACCTTTGATTCCTTCCCGAGTATCCAAAGATCCTTACTGATGCCTCCAGATGATGAGGAGACAAGTAGATCGTCTTTACCTGCTGCCATTCTTACAAGGCCGCCATTCATAGCAGTATAACTGTCTTCTTTTCTCAGGCAAAATGACCGAATCACAGCATTTCTAGGCTCTACCTTTCCATTGTTGTAGTAGGGTACAGTCGAAAAGTCCACATATTCCTGCGCGACATACTTGCACGGCTCTTTTTGTAACAGTATTCTAAGATCGTGAAGTGCTTCTTTGCTGAGGTCTTTGCCAAAGTACACTTTGATATCTCTTGTTCTGTCAATCTTTTTAATGACCAGTGTGTCCAGATGGGTCAATACATACTCCAACTCTTTTTTCTGACCACACCACCATGTCGCGATTTGCGAAAGGATCAAGTCTTCGTTCAAAAAATATTGTGCAATTTTCTCCATGAACGGATTGAGTCCAACGTTTTCCAGTATAGCCGACCCAATAGGGTTGAGCATGTTTACATTGTCCTGTCTTAGAGAATCCACAAGTCCCGGTACACCCAGTCTGGAATCACTTCTAAGTTCCAGAGGATCGCAGTAGCGGTCATCAACCCTTCTTAGTAAGGTATTTATCTCTTTGAGACCGCTTAGACTCTTCATCCAAAGTAGACCATTTTTACTTAAAAGGTCTTGTCCTTGCAACAGGTTTATGTTTAAATAGGAACTCAAATAGGCATGTTCAAAATAGGTTTCATTGTAGGGTCCAGGGGTCAAGAGTGCGGCTTTTGTGATATCACCCCCGCTAAGGTCGGTCAACAGACCTTTAAAATCATGGAGAAAAGAAGAGAGTTTCCTGATTTCTATACTGGGGTAGAGGTCTTTAGAGATACTGTTCATGGTCAGTCTGTTTTCTATGGCATACCCAAGTCCTGAAGGTGCCTGTGCTTTGTCTGAGATGATCCACATCTTGCCATCAGGCCCTCTGGCGATATCGGCGGCATAAAAGTAGAGGTTGAATGTTTCCTGATGATAGCCCAGATTGTACACTTCTGTCGAAAAACCTTTATGCCCGAATATCACTTCAGCAGGTACAATATTTTCTTTGATGAGTTTTTGTTCTGAGTAGAGGTCTTTTAAAATGAGATCAAAAAGCCTGGCTCTTTGTTTGAGCCCTTGCTTGACCCCATCCCATTCGGTCTGATCTATCACAAAAGGTATAGGATCCATGCTCCATGAACGCTGTGTGGATTTATCATAATCATCGTACATGTTATAGGTGACACCATTGTCTTCCAGGTGCCAATCTATCTCAGACTGTTTCTCTTCCAGCAAGTCCAATCCTGAGTCTTCTATGTCTTTTAAAATGTCTTTCCAGCACGACCTGACATGTTTATCGTTATCATAGACTTCATCAAAGGATGATTCTGAAACATACCCATCAAAAATTCCCATTTACTGTTTAGCCCACTTTCTTCTTAAATCTAATGTATTTGGATATTCCAAACTTGAAGGTACTTCTTGGAAAAGAAACACTTTGTCTTCAGGCTTTTCTTTATGCAATACAGCTCTTTTGGCGCCATTAATCTCTACCAAACTCTGTTTGACAACAGAAGCAGAAATATATTCAATTTCACCTTGTGTATGGTTAAAATCCCAGAATCTGTTGCCTCTTCTTGATTCTGCTTCACCGGCATTGACCGGGAAGGTATCATAGGTTCTTCCTCCCGGATGGGAAACATAATAGGTCATACCACCGATGGATCTTTGATTCCATGTATCTACAATATCAAAAACCAAAGGTGTGTCCACGCCTATGGTAGGATGCAGGGCAGACCAAGGCTGCCAGGCTTTGTATTTGACGCCGGCAACATACTCACCTTCTACACCGGTAGGACTCAAAGGCACAACCACAGAATTACATGTCAGAACATAACGCTCAGGCATAAAGTGGTTGACCTTTATCTGCACACGTTCCAGGGAGGAATCGACATACCGTGCTGTTCCCTGGGAGCCGCTCTCTTCACCCAAGACATGCCAAGGTTCTATGGCTGCACGCAGTTCAAGGTGTACATTTTCAATATTGGTCATACCGTACAGTGGAAATCTGAATTCAAAAAAGGGATCAAACCAATCGACTTCGAAATTATACCCTTCGTTATTTAAAAAGGACACAATGTCTTTAATGTCTTCTTTCACGTAATGTTCCAGTAAAAACTTGTCATGCAGTTGTGTGCCCCATCGTACCATTTTATGCTTGTAGGGTTTTCTCCAAAACAAAGAAACCAGTGTCCTGATAAGAAGGTTTTGCATCAGTGCCATTCTGGGGTGTGGAGGCATATCGAAGGCACGAAGCTCCAGGATACCCAGTCTTCCCGAACTTGAATCAGGAGAATAGAGCTTGTCGATACAGAACTCTGAACGGTGTGTGTTCCCGGTGATGTCTGTAAGCATATGCCTAAAAAGCCTGTCGGTTATCCAAAACGGTACATCTTCTCCTTCGGGTATCTGTGAAAAAGCGATCTCAAGCTCATAGAGATTCTCAAGTCTTCCCTCATCGACACGCGGTGCTTGAGAAGTCGGCCCGATAAAAGCACCGGAAAACAGGTAAGAAAGACCGGGGTGATGCTGCCAGAAGGTAATGAGACTCCTAAGCAGATCAGGACGTCTGAGCAGTGGACTGTCCGAAGGCTTCATTGCGCCGATGGTCACATGATTGCCCCCGCCCGTACCGGTGTGCTTCCCGTCAAGCATGAACTTTTCTGTACCAAGGCGTGACTCTTTGGCATCTTTATAGAGGGTAAAAAGGTTCTCTGTAAGCGCTTTCCATGAGGTTGCCGGTTGTATATTGACCTCTATGACACCGGGATCTGGGGTGACTTTTATGGTATCAAGCCGTAAATCATGCGCCGGCTCGTACCCTTCAAGTACCACTTTAATCTCCAGTTTGGATGCCACCGCTTCAAT
>CAYXZY010000031.1:7258-8994 GCA_964469685.1 uncultured Sulfurovum sp.
GCTCGTACCCTTCAAGTACCACTTTAATCTCCAGTTTGGATGCCACCGCTTCAATGGAGGCGATCAACTTCAAAAAAGCTTCAGTATGATTGAGTGGCGGTAGGAAAATATAGAGTTTTCCTTCACGTATCTCTATGTTCAGCGCCGTTCGCACAAACATACTGTTTGGATCATTCTTGATGGTTCTGCTTTCTGCCTTTTTACAGTGTTTTTTGGCTTTTTTGCGGAACTTTGCCAAGTCGGGTACTTCAGCGAAAAGATCTGGCTCAAAATGGGGTTGCAATTCATCATCAGGGTTTTCTATGAGTGAATCCATAGGTAACCTTAGACCTAAAGGAGAATCACCAGGGATAAGAAGTAGGCGCCCCCTTTTAAACTCCCAAGTTGAACTCATCCATTCACTCTCAGCATAGTTGAGAGGCAAGACAAACCCACTGGGGTTGCTCAGTCCTTTACTCAATACGCGTGCTATGGTTCTTCTCTCACTTTCATCATCGACATCAAAATCCATAGGATCCACATCAATGGGCAGTTGTGCCTCTTTCATGATGTAATGAACAGGATCCTCATAGGCAGGGATAATGTTCTCATTGCTCACCTTTAAGGTCAGAGCCAAGGTATTGATGAATTTTTTTGCATCTTCATTGGTATAGGAGTATGTGTCATTCATGCTTGCAAAGAGTGAGGGGTCTTTCCATATTTTTTTACCGTCTTTTCTCCAAATGACCGATGTCTGCCACCTTGGAACGGGTTCGCCCGGATACCATTTTCCCTGCGCATAATGGAGCATGCCCCCTTTGCCAAAGGAGTCTAAGAGTTTTCTTGAAAGTGTGTCGGCAAGTGCTCTTTTCTCCGGGCCGTCTGCATCGGTATTCCATTGTGGCGATTCCATATCATCGATAGAGACAAAGGTGGGCTCTCCACCCATAGAGAGTCTGACATCATTTTCTTCCAATTCTTTATCGACGTCAAACCCCAGCTGATAGATGGCATCCCACTGGTCATCTCTATAAGGCTTGGTTACCCGAGGTGATTCAAAAAGTCTTGTGACAGTATTGGAGTATTCAAATTCTGTTTCACACTTGTCACTCAATCCTTCAATCGCATGAGCTCCTTCATAGTGTGCTGTACAGGCTAGGGGGATATGTCCTTCTCCTGCAAACAAGCCACTGGTTGCATCGAGCCCTATCCAGCCTGCTCCGGGTAAATACACCTCTGTCCATGCATGCAGATCGGTAAAGTCCTCTTCCGGACCGCTTGGTCCGTCGAGAGATTTTTCATCTTGGCTCAGTTGCACCAGGTAGCCTGACACAAATCTGGCAGCCAGCCCCAGTGATCTGAGCACCTGTACAAACAGCCAGGCATAATCCCTGCAGCTTCCCAGTTTTTTGTCCAAGGTGACCTCACAGCTTTGAACACCTGCTTCAAGGCGAACGGTGTAGTTGAGGTATTTGTATATCTCTGTATTCAGGTAGACTAAAAAGTCATTGATAGTGCGTTCTTTCAGATCTAGTTTTTTAAGGAATTTTTTAAGTTTTTTGCCTTTTTCCGTGATCTCCAGATAAGGGGTCAGTTCTGATTTCAGCTCGTCTTTGTAGGTGAAAGGGAATTTTTCTGCATATTCTTCCACAAAGAAGTCAAAGGGATTGATGGAAACCAGGTCAGCGATCACTTCTACATCTATTCTGAACTCTTTGACCTTCTCGGGAAAGACGATTCTGGCCACATAGTTGCCA
>CAYXZY010000032.1:0-8990 GCA_964469685.1 uncultured Sulfurovum sp.
TGCCTACGATTTTGGTGTTTTTGGATGGAAGGGAGTTTGTGCGTGAAGGCAGGGCTGTGAGTATGCATAAACTCGAAGAGCAGTTGTCCCGTCCGTATGGGATGATGACGGAGTAGAGGGGTATTGTCTGCACAGTTTGAGTTGAATTTTCTGCGGTGGGAAATCCCACCCTACAATATTCCACATTACTAGAAAAATATGTAGGGTGGATTTATCCACCACCAAAACAAAGACTATTTCTTAGTCACAATAGAAATATTCTCAAACCCCTTAGACTTCAAAATATCTATAATATCCACAAAATACCGAAACTCCGAACTCTTATCCATACGCAGTGAGATGAGGTCTTTCTTCGGGTCGAGCTTGAGGAGTTTTTCTTTGATAAGCTCAAGGGTTAATTCGTCCGCGTCATAGAAGTACTTTCCCTCTTTGTCTACAGCGATATTGATGCTTTTCTTTTCTTCATTTTGCTTGGCACTGGCACTTGGCAGATCTACTTTGATGCTTTTGTTGGTCACAAAGGTAGCTGTGGCAAGTACGATGACAAGTAGTACCAGTACAATGTCGATGAATGGTACCACATTCATCTTGTCAAAGCGTTCGCGTCTCATTAACGGATCCTTTCTGGGCAAAGCCCAGTAAAGGACTCTTCAGCAGAGGGTGCCCTGAAAGAAGTGCCCCTGGGGTACTCATGCGACTGGTCGCTTTTGTTCATTGGAAACATTATCTCATATCCTGTGCGATTTCCCATTTGGCAAGGAGGGTGTCTACTTTGACAAGCAGGGCATTGTAGAGTACCGTTGCAGGGATGGCAACGACAAGTCCTGCTGCTGTGGCCTTGAGTGCCAGAGCCAAGTGCTTCATGATCTCCCCCGGGTTGATGGTGTCCTGCTGGTCACCGATGATGTAAAAAGTCAATATGATAGCCAGTACCGTACCCAGTAGCCCGATGTATGGTGCGTTCGAGCCTATGCTGGCAAGGGTTGCCAGCCGTTTCGAGAGGTCGAGTTCCAGGGCTGTTTTGTTGATGTAGTTCTCTACTTTAACACTGCGGTAGAAAAGGACACGTTCAAAAGCGAACCAGAATGTAATGAAAGAGAGAAAGGCAAGAAAACCGATGATACCGTAATCTATAAAATCTTTTATTTGTTCAATAGGCATAAAAATACTTCCTGGAATTAAAATGTGAGTATTATAGGGTAAGTAAGTTGATAAAGGGATAAAGCAAAAATAAGCTGTTTTCTACAAAATATTATGTTAACCAAAAATATGACAAAATCACAAAAATCCATTTTAAAGCCCCTAAAATCGTTTTTGAGCCATTTTTAAGCCTTTTTAGTACGCGACTAAGGTAAAATCCTTTAACTTTGTTTCATAAGGAAGAGAATTGGCTGATTTATTTGAAAATGGTGACAATACACAAGAGATACGCATAGAAGACAGTATGAAGGCCAGCTACCTTGACTACTCTATGTCAGTCATTGTAGGGCGTGCGCTGCCAGATGCACGTGACGGGCTCAAGCCTGTACACAGGAGAATACTGTATGCGATGGAAGACCTGCATCTTTCGCATCGCAGTCCCTACAAAAAGTCTGCACGTATCGTCGGGGATGTCATCGGTAAGTACCACCCGCATGGTGACAACTCGGTATACGATGCACTTGTGCGTATGGCACAGGACTTTTCTATGCAGGCACCGCTTGTCGATGGTCAAGGTAACTTCGGTTCTGTAGATGGTGATAATGCTGCGGCTATGAGATATACCGAAGCACGTATGACCAAGATCGCTGAAGAGCTGCTTGCTGATCTAGATAAGGACACGGTAGATTTTGTACCAAACTATGATGACTCGATGTCAGAGCCCGATGTCCTGCCTGCACGTGTTCCAAACCTGCTGCTCAATGGTTCAAGCGGTATTGCTGTTGGTATGGCGACCAATATCCCGCCACACAGACTGAATGAACTTGTGGATGGTCTGGTGCACCGTATCGACAGCCCTGAATGTGAGATAGATGAGATCATGAAGATCGTTAAGGGGCCTGATTTCCCTACAGGTGGTATCATTTTTGGTAAGAAGGGTATCACGGATGCCTACACTACAGGACGAGGGCGTATCAAAGTACGTGCGAAGACACATATAGAAGAGAACAGAAACAAGGAGATCATCATCATCGATGAGCTTCCCTTTCAGGTCAACAAATCAAGACTGATCGAGAACATTGCCCAACTGGTACGCGACAAGCAGATAGAAGGTATCTCGGAGATACGTGACGAGTCGGACCGTGAAGGTATGCGGGTCGTCATCGAGCTAAAACGAGATGCGATGAGTGAGATCGTACTGAACAACCTGTTTAAGCAGACACAGATGCAGGTGACCTTTGGTATCATCATGCTTGCCATTAACAACAAAGAGCCAAAAGTATTTAACCTGTTGGAACTTTTTGATATCTTTTTGAAGCACAGAAAGACCGTGGTTATCAGAAGAACGATCTTTGATCTTGAAAAAGCAAGAGCCAGAGCACATATACTCGAAGGTCTTAAGATCGCTGTGGATAACATTGATGAAGTGATCAAGATCATCCGTGCATCTGCAGACGATGTAGAAGCACGTGAGAATCTCATGTCACGTTTCAAACTCTCAGAGATCCAAGCCAAGGCGATCCTGGAGATGAGACTGAGACGTCTTACCGGTCTTGAGATAGAGAAGATCGAGAACGAGTTGGCGGAACTGCTCAAGCTCATCGCCGAGCTTGAAGCGATCTTGAAAAGTGAAGATAAGATCAACGCCATCATCCGTGATGAACTGGTAGAGATCGGTGAGAAATTTGCTGTTGAGAGACGTACGGAGATCATAGATGATTATGATGACATCGATATAGAAGACCTTATCCCCAATGAGCCGATGGTTGTCACGATCACGCATCGTGGGTACATCAAACGTGTACCGGTGAAGCAGTATGAAAAACAACACCGTGGCGGTAAAGGTAAAACAGCGGTAACGACGTATGATGATGACTTCATAGAGAGCTTCTTTACGTCAAACACCCATGATACACTGATGTTCGTAACGGACAGAGGCCAACTCTACTGGCTGAAGGTCTACCGTATCCCGGAAGGTTCACGTACTGCCAAAGGTAAGGCAGTGGTCAATCTCATCAACCTGCAACAAGGTGAGAAGATCATGGCGATCATCCCAACCACTGACTTCAATGAGGACAAGGGACTGGTCTTCTTTACCAAAAATGGTATCGTGAAGCGTACGAACCTCTCGGAGTACTCAAACATCAGAAGCAGCGGCGTAAGAGCGATCAATCTTGATGAAGATGATGCCATCGTTGAAGCCAAGATCGTTAAACCGGATACCAAATGGCTCTTTGTTGCCACCAAAAAAGGTCTATGTATCAGATTTAAGGTGGAAGATGCCAGAGAGATCGGAAGGGTGTCGCGTGGTGTTACGGCTATCAAGTTCAAGATAGAGGGTGACTATGTCTGTGGTGCCATCACCATAGAAAACGAAGAGGATGAACTGCTTATGCTCTCGGAAAAAGGACTTGGCAAACGAACAGCTGCTTCAGAGTACCGTGAGCAAAACCGTGCCGGTAAGGGGGTCATTTCTATGAAACTCACCTCAAAAACCGGTGATGTGGTCGGCGTGGTCGCTGTGGAAGAAGACAAAGATCTCATGTGTCTCACCTCAGTTGGGAAGATGATCCGTGTAGATATGCAGCAGATCAGAAAAGCAGGACGTAACACTTCAGGCGTTAAAGTCGTAACAGTGGAGAAAAAAGATATTGTTGTCTCAATGGCTAAATGTCAGAAAGAAGAAAAACCTGATGACGCAAATAATGAAGCTGAAGGTGGAACTGAGACGGAAGCAAATAACGATAATACATTAGGATTGGAATAGTGCAAAATACATACAATGTAGCAGTAGTCGGTGCATCAGGTGCCGTAGGAGAAGAACTTTTCAGGGTGCTCGAAGAAGTAGCATTCCCCATAGGGGAACTTTTGCCGCTTGCCAGTGCAAGATCTGTAGGTGAAGAGATAGAGTGTCAAGGCAAAACCTATAAAATACAAGAACTCACTGAGGAAGTATTTATGGGCAAAGATATAGATATTGCTTTCTTTTCTGCAGGAGGCAGTATCTCTGCCAAGTTTGCGAAGTATGCAGTAGAGTCAGGGGCAGTGGTCATAGACAATACCTCACATTTTCGCATGATGGATGACGTGCCTTTGGTCGTACCCGAGGTCAACCCTGAAGACATAGCCAAATGGGAAGAGACAGGGATCATCGCAAACCCTAACTGTTCGACCATTCAGATGGTACAGCTGCTCAAACCCTTGCATGATCTTTATGGTATCAAAAGGGTAGATGTCAGTACCTATCAGGCGGTATCAGGAGCAGGCAAGTCCGGCATGGAAGAACTGGTCAAACAGATGCAGGATTTTTTTGCCTTCAAGCTGGATGAGAGTGAGTGTAAAGCCTTTGCACACCAGATCGCACTCAATGTCATTCCCCAGATCGATGTACCCCAGGAAAACGGCTATACCAAAGAAGAGATGAAAATGGTCAATGAAACAGCCAAGATCATGCATACGCAGTTTGCGCTTTCTGCTACCTGTGTACGCGTTCCTGTGCTTCGTTCTCATTCTGAGTCCATCACCATTACATTTGCAGAGGATGTCGATGTGGATGTGCAGAAAGCTACCGAGGCATTGGAAAACTTCGAACATGTGACGGTGATCGATGATCTGGCAAACAATGAATACCCTATGCCTATCATCGCTACAGACACAGATGAGACCTATGTCGGGCGTATCAGAAAAGATCTCTTTGCCAAGAATATACTGCATCTTTGGGGTGTAGCCGACCAGGTAAGAGTAGGTGCTGCGACCAACGCAGTGAGAATAGCACAAAAATGGATAGCACTTGAGGAGAACAGTTAGTATGGCTACAGAAGAAGAGATACAAAAAAGAGAAGAGGCAGACAGAAAAAGTAACAGTATCATAGAAACGATGTTTGAGGGGACTATCTGGAATAGCCGCTTTGTAGTTCTGCTGGCTGTTATATTTGGTCTTGTGGGGGCTATTATACTTTTTATCGTTGCCTCTATGGATATCTGGAATGTAGCTGTAGAGACCTATCAGGTTGTGTTGCATATTATTCCTCATCCTGATCATTTTCATGAAAATGTCGTCGCAGGCATTATTGGTGCAGTTGACCTCTATCTTATTGCTGTGGTGATGTTCATCTTTTCTTTTGGTCTGTATGAGTTGTTTATCTCAAACATAGACCAGGCAAAAGGAAATAACGGTTCAAAATTATTGGCGATACATGATCTGGATCAGCTCAAAGACAAGATAGCCAAAGTCATTGTGATGGTACTGGTCGTCAGTTTTTTCCAAAGGGTATTGCATACAGAATTTGTAACACCTTTAGAGATGATGTATTTTGCACTCTCTATTATGTTTTTGGCTATAGGTCTAAGTTTTTTAAGTAAGGTAGGTAAGCACTAATGGGTAAAATATTTGTAGACGCATGTCTAGGCAAAGAGACACCATACACACCGGTATGGATGATGAGACAGGCAGGACGTTACCTTCCTGAATATATGGCAGTACGACAAAAAGCAGGGAATTTCCTCAATCTTTGTCACAATCCTGAAATGGCTGCAGAGGTGACCATTCAGCCACTGGATATTGTGGGTGTGGATGCGGCTATTTTGTTTTCAGATATTCTGGTCATCCCTGATGAGATGGGTATGGATCTTTCTTTTGTCAAAGGTGAAGGGCCTAAGTTTTCAGACCCTATCAGAACACAGGAAGATCTGGACAGACTCATTGGCGGCAACGAAGCTGCGAGTAAACTGACCTATGTGTATGAGACGATCGAGCTTTTACGCAAACAGCTGGATGAAAGAGGTGACGACAAAGCACTCATAGGGTTTACCGGAGCACCGTGGACACTGGCTACGTATATGATAGAAGGTCAAGGCACCAAGACCTACAATATCTGTAAAAAAATGATGTACTCCAACCCTGAGCTGCTGCATAACATCCTGGCCAAAGTGACAGAAGTCGTAAAGCTTTACATGGAAAAACAGATCGAAGCAGGGATTGATGTGGTACAGATATTTGACTCATGGGCATCTGCTATTGAGCCGGGTAAATACGACGAGTTCTCGTGGAAATACATGGTGGAAATCGCAGACTACCTGAAGTCCAAATACCCCCAAACGCCTATCATCATGTTCCCAAAAGGCATTCCTGCGTTTATTGAGCGTGGACTTGTCTATGGTAATTTCGATGTGTTCGGCGTGGACTGGGGTACCCCTATGGCACTGGCAAAAGAAAAGCTGGGAGACAAGTATGTCCTTCAGGGAAACATGGAGCCTTGTAGACTCTACAGCAAAGAAGCAACGACATCATGTGTAGAAGCCATACAGGAAGTGATGGGTGGCAAACGACATATCTTTAACCTCGGACATGGTATTTTACCGGACGTACCGGTTGAAAACGCCAAGCATTTTGTTGCAGAATGCCAAAGAGTGAGCGGTAAAAAATAACCCTGAAGGGGGAAGCGGTGAAAAGAGAGCATTACCACAGTGTGGTAGAAGAGTGTGAGTTGGGTATCGTCGGACATAAAGTGTTTGTGCGGCTTAAAGACATCCCCATGTATCTCTCCAAAAAAACAAAAGACAGCATACGCAACCGCTACAGCCATTCTGTTGAAGTAGGGCTCAGTACAGAATATATGCTCTCTTCACTCAGTAGAGGCGCAGGACCCGGCGTTGATCTCAATTTTTTTGGTCTGGGAAAGATCGTTGGTTTGCTGCATGACATAGGGCATACCGCTTTTAGCCATGATGGTGAGGTCATACTCAATACCATGTTGCAAAAAGCGTCTGCATCCTTACCCAAAAGGGTGTATTTTAATGCCAATCTCAATAATTTCCGACGTATTGAAAAGTATGGGTTTTTTGATCAGCTGCCTGTAGACATCAAGCAGTATGCATTGGCATCGCTGATCAAGCGGATCCATGAGCTGGATGAGTACCCGGAGTACAGGTACCTCAAAGAGTGTCATGCACATGCCATGGCTTTTGAAGAGAAATACCTCTCCTCAAAAGGCCTAAAGATCAACAACACCACAGGCAAAACCATCATGTGTCAGGCGATGGATCTGGCAGATGAGAACCGCTACAGGGTCACCGACATCATTGATGTGCTCAATATCTACAGCAAAGAGAAGCTAAGAGAGATACTCTTGCGTATCATCAAGAGTGACATCCGCGTTAAAGAGTTGCGTAAATTCGTACACTTGAAAACCCTTACTTTGGTAGGTCATGAAACACAACACTTTGATACCATACAGATCAAAGCACTTTTGATGGCACTGTTGGATCAGCCAAGCAATGCAAAGACCGAATTTCAAAATGTGATGAACAGTATCTCTATGGCATTCAACAGAAACTTCACACTCAATGAAGAAGGAAAGCTGATCCCGATCAATACTTCACTGGAGAAACTAAGAAGAGACTTTCACAAAATTGCAGCCACGTATATCTGGGGTTCTAAAAAAGTAGACAAGATCAAAACGCCTTACAGGCATTACTTTACTACGGTCGTAAATTATTTTCTTAACACAGAGTATGATCTTTCGCTGATTGACAGCAATACCTATAAGCAAGCGTTGAAAAAGTGTAGAAAAAAAGCCAAGAACAATGAGAAAAAACGACTGCAGGAGTTGATACTGCTTCGCAATTTTTTAGGCGGTCTGACCAACTACAAGATAGAAGATCTGTACAAGCGTATCGCACTGTTGAAGCTTGAAAAGAAAGTAGGCCACCGCCTTGAAAACAGAGATAAACTTGTTATGGGCACCTCGGTTATAAGATTTCAGAAGAAATTAGATAAGCTGGAAAATAGATTATTGCGAAAGAGGGCATCATGAGTATTATATTTGGTCCGGTACACTCCAGAAGATTTGGTAAATCTTTAGGCGTTGACCTGAGCCCGGGGAAGAAGCAGTGTAACTTTGACTGTCTCTATTGTGAGCTTGAAGCAGCAAAAACGACAGATAAGTACGATGAAGTGGTCAGTGTGACTGAAGTAGCAACAGCCATCAGACAGGCACTGAAGGAGCATCCGGATATAGACTTCATTACCCTGACAGCCAACGGTGAACCTACCTTGTACCCTTATCTTGGTGAACTTATCGATGAGATCAATACCTTTAAAGGTGATACGAAAACCCTCATCCTCTCCAACGCGGCAAATATAGATGATGTCAAGGTGCAGGATGCTCTGCTTAAGCTGGATGAAGTAAAGCTCTCCTTGGACTGTGCCACACAAAAATGTCTTCAGAAGCTTGACCGCTCTCATAAGGGCATTGAGGTGGAAAACATCAAAGCAGGCATGTTGGACTTCAAGAAGCGATACAAAGGCCCATTGGTCATAGAGATCCTGATAGTCAAAACCTTGAATGACTCTGATGAAGAGATATCAAAACTCAACGAGTTTCTTCTGCAGTTGAAGCCCACACGCATCGACATCAGTACCATTGACAGGCCTCCCGCCTATGCGGTACAGCCTGTGAGTTATGAAACATTGATAAAGATCAGTCATGCCTTTGATGCAAGCCTGCCCATCTACATCGCTTCACGCCATAAAGCACAAATGGCGCCTTCAAGCTACAGTGATGAAGAGATACTTGATACCTTGTCGAAGCGGCCGCTGACCCAGGAAGACATAGAAGCGCTGTTCGATGCCCAGAGCAGAAAAAGGTTCGAAAACTTGCTTGCTGGACAGAAAATCAAAAGAGTTTTGGCAAATGGGGTAGAATTTTATAAAAAAGCATAAAAAACCATTGACTTTAAAGAAATATTTGTCTATAATCTCACCCACGAAACAAGCACTCGCTTCTTTCTCAATCATTCCGGCATAGCTCAGCGGTAGAGTAGATGACTGTTAATCATTTGGTCCGAGG
>CAYXZY010000033.1:0-8957 GCA_964469685.1 uncultured Sulfurovum sp.
GGAGGTTTCATACTGGGTGTGCAATGCTTCAAGACTCAGTGCGACAGCTTCATCAAAAGTCTTGTCCGTAGGTGTCTGCTCTTCGTGTATTTGATGGCGGTGCAGAGGAGCTATGGCCACACCTTCACAGATGCTCTCACCCAAGAGGTGTGCACCTTCATAGGTGTGTGTTTGTTTTTCAATGGCTGTGATCTCTTTATCGTTGTGCATCAGTGTATCAAACAGATCTTCCAAGGCAAGCAGGGCATCCTGACCTGCTTTGCCTTTGGCACTGAGTGTAAACGTGTCTTCCTTGTCAAGGTTTAAAGAGAGCAGGGTATTGACAGCTTTTGCAGAAACGGTTTGGGTATTATGGGAAGCATATATATCGCAGTCAAATGTTTTGGCAAGTGCAACAAACTGCGCCACCGGACGTAAGTGAAAGCCTGAGGATGAGGTAACGGTGAGTGATGTGGTGTACGTTTTTGCAAACAGGTCTTTAAAAAAATTCAATAGATCTCTTTATGGTTTAGTAACGTAAAGTATAGCAAATCTTTGCTATACTCAAAGTAATATTGAATTATGTATATAAGGCTAAACATTGAAATATCTTATCGATTTTTTAGAGACAAAAAATGTGAAGGACGCATTGATTTTTGAACAATTAAAATGCAGCCAAGAGGAAGCAGAGCTTTTACGGTATGTCTGCACACGGTATGTCAAAGGGCTTGACGAAGTGCCGGTTCTGGAAATGCTTCAAGACAAGTACCCTACGCAAAACCATGACTATTTAAAAAAGTTAACTGTGGTTAAAAACCTCATAGATCTAGGCTGGGTCATACAGGTAAGTTTCGGGCAGATCAAAGCACATGAGACCTCCAAGCTGGAGATACTGGGCACTTCTGTGACCCCAAGTATATCCTTGCTGCGTTTGCTAGAAGAGGGTTCTTTGGAGATATTCCTTCCGGAGGTCAAGCCCTACACAGATCACCTGGAGTACCTGCAGGACCAGTTTGACATGGTCTCTTTGCTGCATAAGATCGCTACATTTAAACAAGGGTTTACAGATAATTCTTTGAGTATAGGGCGTCTAAAAAACAAGCTGACCCTGCTTACCAAACGTATAGAAGAGCGTGTGAAGATGACCGAAACACCTATTGTGGTAGAAGAGTTCTTCAAAGAAAAAGAGTTGAACGAAAAGGAAAAACGTATCTTTCTGGCACTGCTGAAAGAAGAGTATAGCGGAGGCGAGGGACAGTTTAGAGACATGAATACCCTTATAGAGCTCATCTCTTTTGATGAGTATGAAAAGATCAAAAACCGTGCTTTGCTAGAAGAAGGTGCACGGCTCATTGCCGATGATATCATCGACTATGAAGAAATACTCAATATGTTCGGGGGAGTAAGCCGTTCTTTTTACCTGCAGGAAGAAGTGATGCAGCGCATCATCCACCCTAAAAAGTCCAAAAAAGTTGCCAAACTAAAACTCAATGAACTTGTAGAAGAACAGGAGCTTTTTGAGTACCTGACACCCACGAGTACACTGGATGATGTTGTGCTCAACCCCAAGACCAGAGAGACCTTGGACAATGTTGTCAGACAGGTTGACAAGGAGGTGTTTAAAAAACTTAGGGAATGGGGCATAAAAGACAAGCGAAAAGGGATTGATGCCCGTATTATATTTTACGGTGTAGCGGGCACTGGAAAGACCATGACGGCGATGAGTCTTGCCAAGACCCTGAAGCGTCCTATTTTGTCATTTGACTGTTCAAAAATATTGTCAATGTATGTCGGAGAGAGTGAGAAGAACGTCCGCAAGATCTTTGATGATTTTAAGGAGTTGAGCAAAAAAGCGAAAGTGGATCCCATCTTGCTTTTAAACGAAGCAGACCAGTTTTTAAGCAGTCGTTCCGAAGGGGCGGGTTCATCAGCAGATAAAATGCACAATCAGATGCAGAACATCTTTTTGGAGCAGATAGAGAAATTTGAAGGTATTCTCATTGCGACCACGAATTTGCTGGGCAACATAGACAAGGCATTTTCGCGCCGCTTTAACTACAAGATCGAGTTTAAGAAGCCAGGAAAGAAGCAGCGTCTACGTCTTTGGCAGTTCATGCTTCCGGAAAATGCGGATTATGACGAGAACTTTGACATGAAAGAGCTTGCCAAACATGAGCTTACGGGGGGTCAGATCAACCTCATTATTAAAAACACGGCCTACAAGGTAGCTGTGCGTGATGAGTCGGTCTTTAGTACGCAGGACTTTTTGGAGGAGATAGAAAAAGAACTGGGCAGCAGTTTTGAGGGTGCAAAAAGTATGGGCTTTAAGGTGTAGCATGCAGGCAGTATTTCTGCTTTTTGCCGTGTTGGCTACGGCAACCTTAGGTACATTCTATCCTTTTATGATGCCTGTTGTCATGGGGGTGAGTCTGCTGCTTTTGGGATATACCGGATGGCAGTACAGGAAAAAAGGCTTCAAGCCGCAGAGCGATACCTATAAAGCCTTGGCAAAAATCAAAAAAAAACGTGAAAAAACAGAAAAGAACAAGCATAAGCATATCAATGACCAGATAGCCTATATCAAAGAGGTATGGGGGTATACGCAGGAACAGGAAAAAATCATCAACAAGTTTGTCCAGAGCAGAGCCTATACACATATGTACAACCAGCTGACCGCATCACTTTTCCCGCAGGTGATCACCCTGATTGACCAATGTATTCAAAAAGACAAAAAAGGATGCAGCAGGGAGGTGTCTAAACGTTTGCGTGCACTGACGAACCTTATGAAAGAAGAACTCAAAAAGAAAAAATCACAAAATGAACAGAGTTTTGAAACCTCGCTGGAGGTCTATGACCAGCTGCTGTTAAGAAAGAGGTAATACTTCATTAATCAACATCTGGTATCATAGAGGGCTACAATACTATTGAAGGAATATGAATGAAAATCAAATACTCGAACTTACTTGTGGGACTTTTACTGCCCCTTGCCACACTCACTGCAGAAAATCTGCCTCTTACCCCTCCTGATGCCAAACCGGGTGAATGTTATGCCAAAGTCATGACGCCTCCTGCGTTTGAAACCGTGGAAGAAAAAGTGATGGTAAAAGAACCTACAGAAGAGATCAGTATCGTGCCTGCGCAGTATGAAACCGTAGAGCAAAAAGTTGAAGTGATCCCTGAAAGCAAAAAACTCATCCCTGTACCGGCTACCTACAAAGAGGTCGTAGAAACCATAGAAGTAAAACCTGCCTTAAAGGTATGGATGACTTCTTTGAACAAGAAAAAATCACGTCCTGTCAGCAAAGCATTGCTCGAGGCAGCCAAAGCACAAGGTGTTGACCTTGACAACGCTACTCCGGGGACATGTTTTAAAGAGTATTACCAGCCGGCAAAATTTACGACTGCTGAAGAAAAAGTATTGATCCAAAAAGAGCGTAATGAAACTGAGGTCATCCCTGCCAACTACGATACAAAAGAAGAGGAAGTTCAAGTAGTGCCTGCTACAAAAAAAGTAGTGGAAATACCTGCAGAATACGAATATGTAGAAGAAAAAATATTGGTAGAAGAAGCAAAGACAGTATGGAAGAAAGGGCAAAATCCTGCGCAAAAACTTTCTGGAGCTACCGGAGAGATCATGTGTCTTGTCAAGGTACCTGCTAAGTATAAAACCATTAAAAAGCTGGTGGTCAAAAGCCCGGCAAGAACAGAGATACAGGAAGTGCCTGCTGAAGTACAAACACTGGCTGTTCAAAAGTTGGTTTCCGAACCTACGCTCAAGCAAACAGAGATACCGCCTGTGTATGAAACACTGGAGAAAAAAGTCTTAGAAAAACCTGCGGAGTTTATGTGGGTAGATGCTAAAACCGGTGCAGACAAACCATGGAAAGCAACAGGCAATCAGATCTGCCTTGTGGAAACACCTGCAGTGACAAAAGAAGTCACCAAAGTCGTTCTCGATACTCCTGCAACCGTAAAAGAAGAAGTGATCCCGGCAGTCTACGAAATGGTCAAAACCCAAAAACTTGTGGCTGAAGCCAAAGAGGAAAGAAAACCTATAGAGGCTGAGTATAAAATGGTGGAGAAACGTAAAAAAGTCAAAGAAGGAAGCATGGCTTGGCAACGTATCTTGTGTCAGACAAACATGACAAAAGATGTCATCAAAAAAATCCAGAATGCATTGAATGCCAAAGGCTACAACACAGGAAAACCTGATGGTTTACTGGGACGCGGTACAAGAAACGCCATAGAGAGATACCAAAAAGACAATGGTCTTTCAACAGGTGGTATCACGTATGAAACACTTGGTTCACTGAACGTAGAGCTGTAAAGGATTACTTTACTATCTCTGCACCAGCGGCCTGCAAGGACAATATCCCGCCTTTTACATTCAGCGGGGTAAATCCGTTTTTTTCCAAGATACGGGAAGCTCCGACTGATCGGCTGCCAGTTCTGCAGTAGACGATGATCTTTTTGTTAGCGTCCTGTTTGAGCATACCCAGATTATCAGCCAAAGCATGCAGAGGAATAAGCGTGGCATCATGCAGGTGACCCTCTTTATACTCAGCGATGGTACGTACATCAAGCAAACTGACATTATCGTCATTTTCAAGTAAATGTATGGCTTGTTTTGCATCAATAGAGTCAAAGTTTGCCAATATCCAGCCTTTGGAATAGGCGAACCAGAACAGCAAACCGGCCATGGCTATCCAATAAAGTACATTAATATAGTTTTTCATGAACGATCCTCAAAATGTAAATTTTCCGACATTGTAACCCCTTTTCCTTTGTTTCACATAGTTACAAGATAAAAAACTAATCCTTAAAAGCCAATGAACAAAAAATGAATTTAACCATCTTTCAGATAGTATAGAACTAATTATTCTAAATGGATTTTATTGCCCCAATCTTGGCGGATCTGAATAGAATGCATAAAAATTAAGGGATCAATATGACTCATGTAATTACAGAACATCCATATTTTGGTGTATTTGTTTTATTCGCGTTGACAGCTGTCGCATTCCCAGTGACACTTTTTCTTGCGCGTTATGTAAGTAGGAAACTGGCACGTCTGGATACTGAAAGACTGAAACTGAGTATCTACGAATGTGGACCTGAGGTCACCAAACAACCCAATACGATATCAGCGCAGTTCTATCTGATAGCACTTTTGTTTATCTTGTTTGATGTGGAGATCATCTTTATGTTCCCTTGGGCGATTGATTTCAAACTGCTTGGTTGGTTTGGATTTGCGGAGATGATACTCTTCATACTACTACTTGCGATTGGTTTCGTATATGCATGGAAAAAAGGAGCACTTGAATGGCACAGCATCAAGTAAATTATGCCAGTTCAGCTGGCTTGCCGATAGCACTGACTTCGGTAGACAAACTCGTAAACTGGGGGCGTTCAAATTCACTTTGGCCGCTTACATATGGACTCGCATGTTGTGCGATCGAGATGATGGCATCGGGAGCATCACGGTATGACTTCGATAGAATGGGAACCATCTTTAGGGCATCGCCAAGACAGGCGGATGTGATGATCCTTGCAGGGACACTGTCTAAAAAACACGCTGAATTCGCCAGACGTTTGTATGACCAGATGACCGAGCCTAAATGGGTGATCTCCATGGGTTCATGTGCAAACACCGGCGGTATGTTCAACACCTATGCGACAGTACAGGGTGTGGACCGTATTATCCCTGTAGATATCTATCTTCCGGGATGTGCCCCACGGCCAGAAACGCTGCAGTATGCGATGATGATGCTTCAAAAGAAGATCCGTAAAGAGTCTGCAGATATGAAGAAAAACACCAAGCAGGATCTAACGAACCAGACAGGTAAAAGAGTGAGGTTAATATAATGCGTAAGTTTGTACCAAAAGACAACGTTCAGAAAAAAGCCTACTATACGGACAGATTTTGGGTATCACCACGCGTTCCAAGAAATGAAGTGGATGATGCACATTTCTCAGAAGTGGTCAGGACTCTTGGCTCTTTAGTGGAACAAAGCTATATTGAGCTGGGACAACTTGTCGTCCATATTGATGCAGCAACGAACTTTGAGGTCATAAAACTGCTCAAGGAAAAATGCGGTTACGCACAGTGTTCTGAACAATCCGCAGTTGACTACCTGGCAAAAGACAATGAATTCGAACTTTTCTGGCAACTGCTTAATCTCACTGAAGCCAAAAGAGTCAGGGTCGTCTGTCGTCTTGCAAACGGTATGGCCATAGAAAGCATAGAGCCGCTTTTCAAGTCTGCGAACTTTGCAGAACGTGAAATGTATGACATGTTCGGTATCAAAGTAAACAACCATCCTTTCCTCAAGCGTATCATCATGCCTGATGACTGGGAAGGGCACCCGTTGCTTAAAACATACCCGCTCTTTGGAGATGAAGCAGCATCATGGTATGAGGTAGATAAGATCTTTGGAAAAGAATATAGAGATATCATTGGTCCGGAGAACAGAGACCCAGGAAAGATTGACATACATGATACAAAACGTTTTGCCCGTATCGGATATGAAGTGCCATTTGGTACAGAGTATAATGGCGATGAAGAACATGAAATAGAATACAGTGAAACAGCGCTTGTAAACTATAATAAAAAATCGTCTAAACAATTAGACGAGAGAAAATAGGGGTAGCAATGCAAGTAGCAAATAAATTATCACCATTTTTTGAGAATTTGAATTTTGAACGTGATGACAATACAATGGTTATTAACTTTGGGCCTCAGCATCCATCTGCACACGGTCAGTTAAGACTTGTGCTGGAGCTTGATGGTGAACAGGTAGTCAAAGCTTACCCTGACATAGGGTACCTGCACCGCGGTATCGAGAAGATGGCGGAAAATATGACGTACAACGAGTTCCTGCCTACCACCGACCGACTGGACTATATCGCATCAACTTCGAACAACTATGCGTATGCACTGGCAGTAGAAAAACTTTTGGATGTAGATGTCCCTAGACGCGCAAAAGTGATCAGAACGATGTTGCTTGAACTGAACCGTGTCATCTCACACCTTTTCTTTGTCGCGACACATGCACTGGATGTCGGTGCCATGTCAGTGTTCCTGTACGCTTTCCGTGAACGTGAGTATGCAATGGACCTTATGGAAGACTATTGTGGTGCAAGACTTACACATTCTGCTGTGCGTATTGGCGGTGTACCGCTTGACCTGCCTGAAAACTGGCTGGAAAATGCAGCAGCATTCTGTGACAAGGTAGATCATGAGATAGAACATACCTACGGGGCACTGCTGAATGAAAACCGTATTTGGAAAATGCGTTTGGAAAATGTAGGGGTCATCTCCGCTGAAGATGCACTGTCATGGGGATGTTCCGGGCCTATGCTCAGAGGATCGGGTGTCAAGTGGGATATCAGAAAAGAAGAGCCGTATGAATTGTATGATGAGCTTGATTTCGATGTACCGGTTTCAGACAGATGTGATTCGTATGGACGTTTTAGAATCTACTTGGAAGAGATGAAACAATCCACCAGGATCATCAGACAGCTGATACCGATGTACAAGACGACAGAGCCTCAGCTTATGGCACACTCGCCAAAATATATCTCTGCCCCTAAAGAAGAGATCATGACGCAAAACTATGCACTGATGCAGCACTTTGTGCTTGTGACACAGGGGATGAGACCGCCTAAAGGTGAAGTGTATGCACCGACTGAATCACCAAAAGGAGAACTTGGTTTTTATATCAAGTCAGAGGGTGAGCCTTATGCATACAGGTTGAAATGTAGAGCACCTTCTTTCTTCCATACTGGCTTACTTCAAGAACTTTTAGTAGGTACATATTTGGCAGATGTTGTAACCATTATTGGTACAACGAACATTGTATTTGGAGAGGTAGACAGATAGTCACCATAAGAACAGTGAACAGTATTCACTTTTAAGGTTTTGACTATTATGATCACAGCGCAGTACAGAGACTGAGCAAGGAGAAAAAATGAAAAGATATGATTTAAGACATCTAAAAGATGATTTTTATGACAGAATGGTTGAGCTTATTGACCAAGGTCTTAGGGTAGATGAAGTAGGTATTTTTATGTTTGAAGTAGGAGACTATACTTCCATTCAAAAATCTGCTGATGTCATTAAAGAGACAGGACACGAGCTGATGAACTCATTGAAATTCAATGAAGTTGACTGGACGGTTGTGGTCAAAAAACTCAATGAATCACTTGTGAAAGAACGAAAAGAAGCATTGGAAGCTGCAAAAGCAGAAGCATCCGAACAAGAAGAAGCTGCCACCGAAGAATCATAAGAATCACCCCTCCCATTTTTACAGAGACAGGTATTAAGCCTGACCTGTATCCCTTTTAGAAATTAACGTTTATATGACAATCGATGATTAGATTATGTTTGAGATTCGATAAGTATAGTAAGTTATTTAAGCCTGTGGAAGCATAAAGAGAGATAAGTATGCCACAATGGGGCATACTTAGAGGTATTATTTCATTTTAGAAGCAATGTCACCTACTGAAAAGCTTGCATGATTGAACGCCAAAGCGATACTTCCCTGGTCTGTAACCACATCACCGATAGTGTAAAGACCCGGTACATTGGTTTCCATTGTCTTTTCATCAAAGACAGGGACATCCCATTCACCTGTTTTTACACCTGAGTTGACAAGTATGTCTTTTGGCGTAGTTCCACCAAGTGCATATACCAGTCTGTCATATTCACCCGTTGTACCATCAGTGAAATTGACCTTTACTTTGTTGTCTTCTGTTGGTTCAACACTTTCAACGTCCACGCCAAGTTTGTTAAGAAGTGTTCCATTCTCAAGATGCTTAAGGGTCATCTCGGTATTGATAGGGTTCATTCTGGTAATTTCTGCTTTACGGTAGTTGAGTGTGACTACACAGTCTTCCATACCTTCAAGTTCAACAAGACCGTATGCATACTCGCCGGCAGTGTCTCCACCACCAACGACCATCACTCTTTCACCGTTTTG
>CAYXZY010000034.1:0-8504 GCA_964469685.1 uncultured Sulfurovum sp.
AATACAAATCCACCACCATGGATCAAGCGAATCATGCATATTGAGACAACTGAGGATCCCAGATTAGCAAGATGGGAAGCAGAATAATATTTTAAAGGATTGAGATGAGTGACACTATATTGGAACATAATTTATTTACAGAAGAGCTGATACGTCAACTAAGAGCTACCGATCAGTTTGGTAACTGGTCAAAAATGAGTGATGAAGAATTGTTGACAAACAAATATGTGAAAACAAAAGAGGACTTGAAGAATATCCCGATCATAGCTGATATTGATGAAGTGCTCATTGGAGAGATCAAGATGATCTTCAAAGCAGTGGCACTGCAGTTTGAAAGAAAAACCGGTGTCATGTGCAATGTGGTCATGGAAATGAGTCACGAGGGTTTTGGAAGATGTATTGTAATTGCAGACAAAATCGTACTGGTTGACAAATATTTTAAAGATGCCCACAGATTTGGATACAGAACGATAGACAAGCTTTATGAAGACGGGCAAAAATATCTCGATAAGGCTTTTAGCATTTATGAACAATACAAACCATGTAAAGGATAGGAGTGAAACAATGGCAAGTGTAGGAATATTTGTGGGTAGTAGTAGCGGCATTACCCAGGCAGCTGCAGAAAAACTTGAAGCATGTTTTGAAAAGGCTGAACTGATCAATATGGAAGAAGATTATGATGATATAGATCAATTTGATGAATTTGATGTACTTTTGGTAGGGTCTTCTACCTGGGGACAAGGTGATCCCCAGCGAGATTGGGTAGATCCGCTCTATGAGATGGAAAACGAAACGCCTGACCTAAGTGGCAAAAAGATCGCATTTTTTGGTGCTGGAGATCAAGATACACATGGTGAACATTTTGTAAGTGCCCTTGGAAAAATGAAAGCCATATTTAGCAAATTGGGCGCAGATACAAATTATGGTTATTGGCCTACAGATGGATACAACTACGAGTTTTCCCTTGCGGAGATAGATGGCAAATTCTGTGGTTTGGCTTTGGATGATGTTAATCAGGCAGATCAAACACCGCATAGGATTTCCAAATGGGCAGAACAAGTAAAAAATGAGATGGGTATTTAGCGACAAAAATGTCGCAAAGTGTCATAATTATTACAATTTATTATATAAAAATTTAGATCAAATTATGCATTAAAAAAGGTAACAAAGGATTTTACATGAGTAGATTAAGTGAATTTGAATTGTTGACAGATACTGAAGATTATTTTGAATTTTTTGATTTGGAATACGATGAGAGACTTGTATTTGTTAAACGATTTCATATAATGAAAAAATTCGGTGAAATGGTCGATAAAGCAAAAGAAAATGATTTAGGCAGTGATGAGAAGATCCTGGATTTTTACAAATTTGCTTTGATCAGTGTCTATAAGAATTTTGAAAACGGGTATTCTCCCTCAGCAGCAGAAATTTGGGACACATACGATAAGCCTAGCGCATGTAGTACATGCTCTACTTCTGAAGAATGTAATGATGTGGAGGAGGTAAGCAATGGAGTACACGCATGCACAAGCCAACCAAATATCAGCTTCAACTAAAGATGAGATACTCCCTACTTTCTATCTAGGGCAGCGTGTACGTATAACCAAGCCAATACGTAATGATGGGTCGAACCCTTTTCATGAACCTAATGCTGTTCTAGTCCCCCCAGGGGCAGAAGGGTATGTTGTACGCATTGGTGATTGGCTACAGGTCATTCGCATCTATGAGATACATTTTATAGAAGAAGGAGATACCTACGGATGTAGAGAGGCAGAACTCGAAGCTATAGATGATGTCGATGGTTATGATGAAGTCGAAGATGAACTTCGCTGGTTACGGGAACATCGTGCAAAAAAGGCGGCGCAAAAAGCAATTGCCGAGCAATCTCAACATGAAGGAAGTAATGACTGAATATTGAGTATTGACAAATTGTTAAAAAAGGAGAAAAAATGGTAAATATCATCTTTTGCGGATTTGGTGAAGAGATGGATAAGCGTGTAGTTGCAAAGGAAGGAGATGTCCTTTTACGAGCAGCTTCCAACAATGGAGTGTTGATCCCCAATGAATGTAAAGACGGAATGTGTGGCAGTTGTGCAGTAAAAATTGAAGAGCTCACCGAGCCTACCCCGGTTGAATTTGATAGCAAGGTAGACCCGGACGGATGGGACAAAGACAAGTACACCACATACATGGAAGACAAAGAGTTGGACACACTTGTGGAAATGGGCGCTATTACAAAAAAAGAAGCAGAAACGGCACAACAATATGTTCAGCAAACACCTGTAAGATTGGCTTGCCAGTGTATTATTAAGGGCTCAATGCTTATTAAACCATTTGAATAAGGAGAATGATATGACAACAAGAGTAGAAATTGTAAACGATTTTTTGGCGGTAAACGTAAAACCAGGTAAAACGATTCAGGATATTGTTGAAGCATCTGGCTCAGCACTTCCATTCGGATGTAGAGATGGTGAGTGCGGCACCTGTGTTGTGCTGATAGAATCTGGTATGGAGTTTCTAAGCGATATGACCGATAAAGAAAAGGTGGTCATGACTACCATTGGGGAAACAAGTCCCAAGGCAAGACTTGCTTGCCAAATGAAGATCATAGAACCTAATGGTCAAATCAGAATCAAATACTAAGTTCATTTCTTTTCTCTTTTAGCTTAGAGAAAAGAAATTCATAAGAAGATTTTGAAAAGATATTTTATAATTTCTTTTCAAAATATTCTTTTTTGTATATACTAGAACAGTAATTGCATATTTTATGACTATTAGAATGATATACATTTAGGAACAATATGGCATTCAAGCAAAAATTTAATCTCAAACAAAAGCAAATACCGCGTCTATCGATGCAAACATGGTTGCCATTGCTGCAGTGCTCACTTTCAGATCTTGACAAACACATCCAGAATATTGCAAATGAGAACCCTTGCCTTGAGGTCAGTTCAGGGTTTGAGGTGGCAGAAGGATCAACTGATCGAACACATTCTGCATTTTTAGAGTATCAAAACCGTGTATCAAATGCATCCAGTGATGAGATCGAATGGATGAGCATCTCCACACAATCACTCTATGAAAAACTTGATGAACAGATAACAGCACCTTTGTTCCCTACACCCAGATCACAAAAAATAGCCCAACAGATCATTTTTTATATCAATGATGAAGGGTATTTTGAGGGCGATCTCAAAGAGATCGCCAAGCAATGTGAGGTTAGCTCCGAGGAAGTAGAATCGGTCAGACAACGTTTTGCCTATCTGATGCCTTATGGTGTAGGCGCCAGAGACTATAAAGAGTCTTTTTTGTTTCAATTAAATGAATTTGACCTGGATGATGATTTAAGTCTTTTGCTTAGTGCAATGGTCATTCAATTTGAAGCTTTAGAAAAATTCTTTCGTCATCCACGCTTTTCTGAAGCCAAAGAGATTCTCAGACATCTTAAAAATCCACCCGCAATAAAATATATGCCTGAAGAATCAGTCATTCATCCTGACTTGTTTGTAAAATTTAAAAAAGATGAACTAGTCATCGAGATGAATAATGCATTTTACCCCGACCTTAAAGTGAACCAGATAGACAAATATGAAAATTTTGCAAAACAGAAATTTAAAGAGGCCAAAGAATTGGTCAAATTACTAGATCTGCGCAAAGGTACTTTGTATAATATTACATTGGTTCTTATTGAAAAGCAGTATGAGTTCTTTATGGGAGGGGAATTGAAGCCTTTGAAGCTGCAGGATATTGCTGAAGATCTAGGGTTCAATGAATCTACGATCTCCCGTGCAATAAGCGGAAAATACCTTGAAACAGAAAACGGAATATATTCTTTTAAAGATTTTTTTTCTAATGCCATAGGCAACATCTCCACAGCTGAGATCAAAAACTTCATACAAAGGCTTATCAGCAGTGAAGACAAAAGCAAACCATTGAGCGACAAAATCATTCATGAAATGATAGAACAGCGTTTCGGCATACAGATGGTAAGACGTTCAGTTGCAAAATACCGCCAGGAATTGGATCTTCCTTCTTTTAAAGAGAGGCGATTCTTGTATCAGCTTTCTATGCTTTGAAGTTGACATTGGCATGGAAGATCCAAACCATAGACAGTATTAACTGTAAAACGCTACGACAGATTTGCAAAATCCGTTTTGCAAAATAGGAATAGCAAGAAGTGAAGAAAAGTTTGTATGGTCTTCTTCGCTTAAATTGAACTTGCTTGTAAGTATCGGAAATCCTGTTTTCCATACTTTACCCAGAGTGGTGGAATGTTTTTCTAAACGGGTGAGTGCATACAGTGACGAAAGATCTACCCCTTCATCACAATGACCGTCTCTAAAAATAAGTGCTTCTCCGGTATCATCAGGTATCCATATTTCAAAACGACGGGCTATAGGAGTACCTTTGGCAGAGAGGAAAGCCATGACATAACCATCTTCTTCTCTCATCCATGCAGGAATACCAAGCACGGTAGTGATACCTTCTTTTTGCGCTTTTTTGGCTCTCAAAAACGTACTTGAGTCGTCCAGATTACTCATGATAAACGGCATTTTTTCTGCCCATACTGTCCCTGGAAGACCATGTCCACGCATAATTTTGACATTTTTGGAGATCCATTCAAAATCTTTCATGCTGCCATAATAGCCTTGAGCCAGTCCCATTTCATTTCTTCTTTCCTTGTCACTGGACCACAATTCAATAGCACCGGCATAATCTCCTTTGTCTCCACATAAAAATACGACTACCGCATGGAGATATTCTCCGGCAAATATCGGCATTGCTATAGCAGTAGTAATGCCGATCTTGTTTGCCATTTCGGTACGCTTAAAGTAGCTCCCTTCAAGTGATGTTAGTATAATAGGATGCTTTTGCGCCCAAGCTTTACCGGGCAAACCTTCATCATAATCAAATGTCATCGTTTTACTGTGATCCTCAAATTCATCAAAACTGCCATAGTGGCCACTGACTATACTTAATTTTTCTTTATCGCGATCCGGCTCCCATATTTCAGTAGCTTTAATAAATGATCTATCCATTGTTTCCCCTTCTTAGTGTATGTGTAAAAGTATGCAAGAATCATTCTCAGTCAGCCAAATTTGTATGATTTGTATGTGACCTTGATAGACAATGACAATTTTGTTCGAAAATGTTTTTCACTTCAATCATACCATAGAATACTTATTGCATTTCTTTGTTGAAACAAATTAAAAGGATTTAGTCATGGCAAGAAATGACCTTATAGGCGGTTCACTCTGGGAGGAGTATTCACAAGAAGTGCAAAAGCGAATGGATAACCCTGTAAATATGGGAGAAATTACAGAAGAAGAGTCTGGAGACAATAGACTTGTCATTGCTGATTTTGGCGCAGAAAGCTGTGGTGATGCAGTAAGGCTATATTGGCTTATTGATCCTAAAGATGACAAAATAATCAAAAGTAAATTTAAAAGTTTTGGATGCGGTACGGCTATTGCCAGTTCGGACATGATGGCTGAATTATGCATGGGTAAAAGTGTTGATGAGGCAGTGAAAATAACAAATATTGATGTAGAAAAAGCATTGAGGGATACCCCTGACGTGCCAGCGGTGCCCGGTCAGAAAATGCATTGTTCGGTCATGGCCTATGACGTCATCAAGAAAGCCGCTTCAATGTATAAGAATGTTGATATGGATTCCTTTGAAGATGAATTTATTCTTTGTGAATGTGCTAGAGTCACTCAAGAAACCATACAAGAAGTCATTAGGTTAAATAAGCTGACAACAATAGAGGAGATTACCGATTTTACTAAAGCCGGCGCGTTTTGTAAGTCATGTGTAAAGCCTGGAGGACATGAGGCCAAAGATGTCTACCTTGTGGATGTGCTTAATACTGCCCTTAAGGAACAAGAAGCAGAAGATAAATCGCGAAAAATCATTGAAGCCAAAGGTGACGGAACCTTTGAATCTATGGGACTTGTACAGAAAATCAAATCGGTTGAATCAATCTTGGAAGAATATGTTCGTCCTACGCTTAAAGCGGACGGAGGAGATGTAGAGTTAGTAGATATCAAAGAGGTAGATGACATCTTTGAAGTGTTGATCAAGTATAAAGGTGAGTGTATTAGCTGTTCTATGAACACAACTACAACATTGGCAGGAATTGAAGATATGCTTAAGTTCAAACTCAAAGCACCTCTTAAGGTGACTGTTGTCTAATGCAGTATGCTACCAAAGAGGGAACATTTTCATATCTAAAACAATTTTCAGACTACAACAAAGACTTTTACAGGTATAACGGAGAATTTTTTGTCTCTTCTTTGGGACTTGGCACTTTTCGCAAAGAGCCATACAGGGAAGAAAATTATGTTGTAAATTACAAAGAATCAGTGAAAACAGCTATAGAAAATGGTATTAATCTGATCGATACAGCGATCAATTACCGCTATCAGGTGAGTGAACAAGAAATAGGTGAAACACTCGATGAACTGTTGAAATATGGCATTGTATCCAGGGATGCGCTGGTCATTGCATCAAAAGCAGGTTTTTTGCCGCTAGAGTTTCCGTTTCCAGACAATCCTTATGAATGGATAGAAAAAGAGATAGTCCATAAAGGTCTTGCTGAAAAAAATGAAATTGTCATAGACCAGCATTGCATGACTCCTGATTTTCTTAGATGGAGTGTCGAAAAATCTCTTGAAAATATGCATCTTGAAACCTTGGATATTATGTACTTGCATAACCCTGAGGTACAACTTGGCCATGTTGACAGAAATATTGTACTTAGTCGTATTGAAGAAGCATTTAGAGTTTTTGAGGAGTTGGTAGAAGAAGGAAAAATTCGTGCTTACGGGATAGCTTCTTGGAATGCATTTCTATATGAAGAGGGACATTTGGAGTATTTGAGTCTCAAAGAGATGGTGGAAATCGCACTGCGTGTGGGTGGACAAAAACATCATTTCAAATATATTCAAAGCCCCTTTAATCTTGCTAAACCACATGCCTATAGCTATAGTAACCAAAGAGGTCCGGATAACAAATATTACACATTATTGCAAGCAGTACACGGGTACGGTCTTCATTTTATTGCATCATCATCTTTGTTGCAGATGAATTTATTTAAAGGTAAATTTGATGCATCGGTTTCTGAAGTCTTAAAAACACAGAGTTTAACAGATGTGGCCACTGCATTACAATTTGCCAGATCTGCAAATGTTCTGAGTGCACTGTTTGGTTCGCTTGAGCCGCAGCATATTAAAGACAACCTGCTTCTTGCTTACCTTCCAAATACTAAGCCTGATGCACTCCAAAGTTTGTTTGGAGCAGAATATGCTTTATGATGTGGTGGTTGTAGGAAGTGGTATTGCCGGACTGTTTTCGGCACTTTATGCAAAAAAAAACGGAGCCAAAGTCGCCATACTCACCAAAAGCAATCCTATGAGATCCAATACTGCCGTTGCTTCAGGAGGTATCAATGCTGTGATTAACCTCAGTGAGTACGATTCATACCTACAGCATGCCAATGATACTATACAGGGTGCAGACGGTCTGATTCATAAACACAATATCATTCAAATGTGCAAAGAGGCCCCAAATATTATTAGTGAATTATCTGAAATGGGGGTGAAGTTTGATACAAATGAAGATGATTCTATCGCCCAAAGGCCATTTGGAGGAGGCAGTGCAACACGCACCTGCTACATAGCAGACAAAACCGGTTCAGCCATAGTTATGTCCTTGCTGCATGCTTGTAAAAAAGAGAACATTGATATCCTCTCAAACTACAGGGTCTTAAACCTCATAAAATACAAAGACAGTATTGCAGGCATTTCTACGCTACGTCGAAATGACTCCAAGGTCATTGCTCTGGCATGCAAGTCACTTGTGTTGGCCGGTGGAGGATTTGCCGGTATATACCGAGGGCATTCTACAAATTCACAAGAAAGTTCCGGAGATCTTATAGCAGCAGCATTTCGTGCAGACATAAGACTGTCAAATCTGGAATTTATACAATTTCACCCTACGACACTCAAATCCAACGGAGCCCTTATAAGTGAAGCGGCAAGAGGAGAGGGTGCATATTTGGTTGATGAAAGCGGACAACGCTTTACAGATGAACTACAAACAAGAGATAAACTCTCTAGAGTCATTATAGAACATATAAATAGGGGACATAAAGTCTATTTGGATTTTAGACATCTTGGCCAAGACCTTATAGACAAAAAACTTCCTTCTACAAAAAATATGGCACTTAAAGGTGCCGGGGTAGATATTGTCAATGAACTTCTTGAGATCGCTCCTTCGGCACATTATACCATTGGGGGTATATGGACACGAAGTGATACATCTACAACACTTTCCGGTGTTTTTGCAAGTGGGGAATGTGCAGCAACCGGAGTCCATGGTGCCAACAGATTGGGAGGGAATTCCTTGCTTGAAGGGGCTTACTTTGGTAAAATATCAGGAGCGGAGGCTGCCGCATATGCTCACAAGAATGAGTATAACCCCATTTATTATGCGAACGTAGA
>CAYXZY010000035.1:0-8413 GCA_964469685.1 uncultured Sulfurovum sp.
CCACGTTCTCCATGAAAAATGATCTCCGGAAAGAGTGTGTCACTTTTTTCTGCCCATTTGCTGATGTAAGAGGCTTTGAACTCTACCATCCTCTGCGTTTTAACACCCAACATGTCATCAATGGAACCTGTTTTAAAGCCTGCCGCATTGACAAGGTAATCAAAGTACTCTTCATGCTCAGATCCACTTTCATCACAGTAGTGAATGCACCACTGTGCATCTTCTTTTTGTATGTCATAGACAGAGCTTTGTGTTTTGACATCGACATGAGTAAAATGCTGAAGTGCCAACATCGCTCCTGATGCCAAACGAAACATATTGAGCCCAAACTCTTGCACCATGATGAGGGGGAACTTGACACTATTGAGGTCAACGTTTTTTGCCACGGGTATCATCCATTCATCCAGTGACCCTGGTGTTTTGACAATGTCACGTGTTTTAAGCATTTCCATTTTTTCACGGCTGTATAGCGTGTAATAGTCCTCACTCTCTCCCAGTACTTTGTTTTGACTGTCCGAGGCTATAAGATCTTCATACGACCTTTTGAGCAGTTCAAGGCGGGGCAAAAGCTCTTCTGCCGTACCCTTATCATGCAACGGTACAGCGATGACGGTCGGACGGTAGTCGACCACAAAAGGGTAGAACTTCACAAAATCTATGGACTGTTTGAGCAAGGTCACACACTGTGCATCCGATATCTCACGGTAGAGGTTTCCCCCTGCATGCAGATGACACCAAGGCGGGCCATCCACTAGGCTGCTTTTCTTCTCAAGTAGTATGACATGAAGACCCAACTGTGCTAAATGCAACGCAGTAGTCACCCCTGCCACACCGCCACCGACTATGGCTACTTTAGTTCTTGTATGATTCATCTGTTTCTCCTTATGCACACTGTGATGCTTCTATATGAGATACATTCTATAGGGTATTGAATGATTTTGGTATGGGGTTTTTGTAGGTTGGTTGGGTAGATTGCTCCCAATCTTTATAGGAGCGCATGAAAAATATCCAACCCGGCATAGTGGGCTGACATATTTTTTATCTGTCCATTACTTTATTATGGTGCCGTACGTGTAGAAGTCATCCCTACACTCATCCAGCTTTGCATACCGCCTCGGTACCACTTCATCTTTTTGGGTGGGTAGCCCATCTCTAAAAGTGCTTCTATCATCTGTGGGGACTGGCGGCACCATATGCCGTTACAGAAGAACAAGATGGTTTTGGCTTTAGAGAAATCATATGGTGCCTTTTCACCCTTGACTCCAAACAGAGCAAGGGCTTCTTTTTTCTCTTTTTCCCATTTATCACGTTCGGTAAAATACACAAAAGGGATGTTAATGGCAGAAGGAATACTCACACTTTCATACCATTGGGGTTTTCTGGAATCTACCAGTAAATAGTCACTGTCATCTTGCATATCTTCCATAAACTCCAACACTTCAAGCTCACCCAGGGTCTCTATGTCTTCATGTATTTTCATAGCAGAGAGTTTGCCTGCAGCAGTGATAAATGACTTTTTACATACATCAGCCACATCTTTGCTGGCATAAGAGCCTCCCCAGTACTCTCTGGCTGTCAAAGGTATCTGCCTGCATCGTAGGTCTGAGTCTCTGGAGATGGTCGTTTTTTTGATCTCTCCTTCAGCGGTTTTGTAGCTGATCTCAATACTGTGGGCATGCAGCATCGTAGGAGGCTCATGTGCAGATAAAGTTGAGACCATCATCAAAGGCAGTAAACAGTTTTTCGCTGACATGCTTTCCTCACTTTCTGTGTAATTAACTTTTATTCAGTCTAGCAAAATCATGGCATTAAGTCAAAAGATTGATACCCAAAACATCATCAACCAACAAAACAACCCTATCAAATAGTAAAAAATACGTCATAATAGGCCTATGAAACATACGCTTACTTTTGAAACATTCTTACCATGCAGCGCAGAGACACTTTTTAACTTCCACGCGGACACGAACAACCTCCCCCGTATTACCCCACCGGGTACCACAGTCCATATACTCAAACTCAAAACTCCGCTTCAAGAAGGCAATGAAGCCGTACTTCGCATTAAAAAACGCTGGCTGGCCTTTACCTGGGAGTTGACCTTTGAAAAGGTGGAGTACCCGTACCTCATAGTGGACACAGCTACCCGTTCCCCCTTTAAAACATTTAGGCATGAGCATCATTTCATCAAAAGAGATGACACCCACACGCTCTTGCGTGATGAAGTGACGTTCTCTCTGCCTTTTGAGCCTTTCAGTGCCATAGCTTTGTGGTTTGTAAAAAGGGATTTAAAGAAGATGTTTGCTTACAGGCATGCGCAGACAAAGAGCATACTGGGCATAAAATAGAATATAGGGAAAGCTCTAAAGTGACTATTATTTAAACAACTACCGTCAAACATAGTGTTGTTTTTTTGTTATAGTTACACAATGCAAAACATAATATTTACCGACCTGGATGGCACTTTTCTCAATCATGACACCTACACCTTCGATGAGGCTCATGAAGCACTTTCCTATGTCAAATCAAAAAAAATTCCGCTCATATTTACCACAAGCAAAACCAAAAAAGAAGTCGAGCAGCTGCAAAAAGAAGTGGGTATTACTGACCCGTTCATAGTGGAAAACGGTGCTGCACTGTTCATTCCTTCGGGATACCATGGTTTAAAAACCGACACGATGCAAAGCAATGGCAGCTACCATGTGAAGGTCTTTGGAAAACCTCACAGTGATATCTTGGCATTTTACAAAAAGTACAAAGCGCGCTTTGGGATGCAAGGCTTTAGTGACATGAGTGTTGAAGAGGTGGCTGCCCTGACCCAAATGGACACTGCCAGAGCCGCTATGTCCAAAGAGAGGGATTTTACCGAACCCTTTATACTCGATGATCCTTCTAGGTTGCCAGACATTGAAGCACAAGCTTTGAAGTACGGCATCAAGATCACCAAAGGCGGGAGATTTTATCATCTCATAGGGCTAAAACAAGACAAAGGTGTGGCAGTGAAGCAAACAATAGAACTCTACGAAGCAAGTTCTGAAAATAAGATACATACTATTGGACTGGGTGACAGTTTAAATGATTTGCCTATGCTCAGTGTTGTCTCTACAGCCATCGCAATCCGGCAACATACAGGCACATATCTGGTATCCAAAGAGATCTGCCTGCATAAGTCAAGTTTCCCGGGGAGTCGGGGATGGAATGAAATGGTACTAAAATATGTCTCATAGAAAAACACTTACATCACTCTACTGGCAGGCCATCAATAGCCTCAATGCAGCACACCTCATAAAAAAGACCCTGGTACATCATGAGAACAATATAAAAATTCAAAAAGATAGCTATGATCTGGATAAAGCAGGAGAACTGCATCTTTTTAGCGTAGGAAAAGCCGGACTTCAAATGGCACGGGCAGTCGAAGAAAATATGGGCGATCGTATCGACGGGGGTGTGGCGATCTCTCATGAGGAAGGTGCGTGTAACACCCTACAGCACTACACTGCCACGCACCCTCTTGTCTCCCAAAAGAGTATAGATGCCTGCGAAAAACTTCTGGAAGCGCTTCAAACGCTTCATGAAGATGATTTCTATATTTTTTGCCTCTCAGGTGGTGCATCTGCCATGATAGAAAAACCCATTGAGGGTTTGAATCTGGATGCTTTTCAAAAGATCTCATCAGCATTACTTGTCTCAGGTATAGACATTAAAGCTTTAAATACCGTAAGAAAAGCGATCTCTCAGATCAAAGGCGGAAAATTGGCTGCATACACCAAAGCAAAAGGTGTTGTGCTGGTTCTCAGCGATGTTCTGGGAGACGATCTTGCAACCATAGGTTCAGGACCGATGTATGACGGCAATACGCCCCACTATATCATCGGCAACAATACTGTGGCTCTGAACGCAGCTTATAATTTCATACTTCCAAGTGTGCAGTATGCGCACATCGTTAGCACTACACTCTCGGGCACCTCTGAAGATGCTGCCTCTTTTGTCATGGCATCCATCCGGGAGCATACGCTCAAATATGATTCTTTTTGTCTTCTTTTTGGCGGAGAGACGATGACTGAGGTCATTGGAAACGGACAGGGAGGCAGAAATCAAGAACTGGCACTCAGGCTGCTTATTCATGGGGCTATCAGTGACAATACGTCCATATTGGTCGCAGGCAGTGACGGCATAGACGGCAATTCGCCCGCAACAGGAGCATTTTTAGATCAGGAAATGCTTCTCAAGATGCATGACATAGGTGTAGACCCACACAGCTATCTTTCACGCAGCGACAGTTACGGATTTTTTAAAGCTTTGGGTGCGGAACTTGAAACTGGACCGACCGGCACAAATGTGATGGATTTTATTTTCATCTTAAAAACACAATAAAGGCAAATACTATGGCAGACTTTTTTCAAAACGGCTTGATTACCACACTTCAGAATCTTTCGGAAAGATCACTCGAAGATATGGAAAAAGATCTAGAAACATTTTCAGAAAGACACAATATGGTTTTACTGCTTCCTGCACTGTACTCGGAGTTTGAAACACCTGCAATGAAAAAAATACTGCAGGAACTCAAAGGCATAAAATACCTTTACAAGATCATACTTGGACTAGACAGAGCGACCCGGGAGGAGTTTGAGAAAGTGAAAGACATCATGTCGCAACTGGGCGTGCAGGTGGATGTACTGTGGAACGATGGTCCCAATATGCAAAAACTCTATAATGAGTTTAAAGATCAAGGCTTCAACAGTATTGATATCAAAGGGAAGGGAAGAAATGTGTGGACCATGCTGGGGTATGCCATGGCAGATAAAAATGCTTATGCCTTTGCCTTGCATGATTGTGATATTGTCAATTTCACAAGAGAAGTACCTGCAAGGCTGTTTTACCCCATTGTCCACCCTGCTCTTGATTTTGAATTTAACAAAGGGTACTATTCTCGTGTCACAGACAAGCTGCATGGCCGCGTCACACGACTCTTCTATACCCCTCTGATCAAAGCACTGAAAAATACCTATGGAGAGAGTGCCTACCTCAACTATATGGATAGCTTTAGATATGCGCTCTCGGGTGAATTTGCTTTTATTCGAACACTGGCACGGGGCATACGCATTTCTCCCACATGGGGGCTGGAAGTGTCAACACTCAGCGAGGTTTACGACAACACTTCAGTAAGACGCATCTGCCAAACAGAGATCATGGAAAGCTATGAGCACAAACATCAGACCCTCAAAAGTCCCGATACCTCAAATGCGCTACAAGGGGGTGTAGCCAAAATGTCCATAGACATCGCCCATGCGATCTTCAGGGTCATGTCCCAAAGGGGCGTAAGCTTCTCTATGGAATCCTTCACAACACTTAGAAGCTCATTTTTTCATGAAAGCCGTAAAGCGATCTCGCGGTATGATGCCGTTGCCAAGTTCAATGCACTCAACTTTGACAGGAAAAAAGAGATAGAGGCAGTGGAAACCTTTGATCAGGCACTGCACGAAGCATGTGATAGCTTTTTGGAAGACCCTTTGGGTGTACCCTCTCTTTCGGCATGGATCAGTGTACGTTCCGTGTTGCCTGAGATCTCCGAAAAGTTCAAAGAAACCATAACAAAGGATCAGAAGTAATGTCTAAAGGCAACGATACAGAAACCCTCCAGTCAATCAAAAAATCATTGGCATTTATCTATGATGACAAAGATGCATCTTTGGCCTATGATGCAGTCACAGAAATGATCGAAGCATACAAAAGCAAGATCGATTCCAATCCCTATATACTCACACACGAAGATGTGATCCTGATCACCTATGGCGATCAGATCTTTCATGAAGGTGAGACAGCACTGGCCACGCTCAAACGGTTCTTGAACGAATATGTACAGGAGGGCATCAACAGTGTGCATATCTTGCCTTTTTACCCCTACTCCAGTGATGACGGCTTCTCTATTGTAGATTATAAAGGCGTTTGTCCGCTCAAGGGATCCTGGAAAGACATTAAAGCGCTTAGCCAGGAACACAGGCTCATGTTCGATGCAGTGATCAACCATATGAGTCAACTGAGTGTCTGGTTTGAAAAGTTTTTAGCCAATGACCCAGAGTATCATAATTTCTTTACAGAGTGTGACCCTTCACTGGATCTAAGCAAAGTTGTCCGTCCGCGTACCACACCTTTGCTTTCAGAGTTTACCGATGATGATGGCACGATTCGCAATATCTGGACGACATTCAGCAGGGATCAGGTTGATGTGAACTATGCCAATTATAAAGTGCTTTTGAAGATGTTGGACATCCTGCTGTTTTATGTCGAAAAAGGTGCCTCTCTTCTAAGACTTGATGCCATTGCTTTCATTTGGAAAGAAATAGGCACCGCCTGTGTGCATCTGCCCAAGACCCATGAACTCATACAGTTGATGAGGCTGGTTATTCATGCGGTAGCACCCGAAGTGATCATCATCACCGAAACCAATGTCCCGCATAATGAAAATATCTCCTACTTTGGCAAAGGAGACGATGAAGCCCAAATGGTCTACAACTTTGCATTGCCCCCGCTACTGGCACATTCCATCATAAACGGCAACACCAAAAAGCTGACTTCATGGGCAAAAAGTCTCTCCTTGCCAAGCGATAAAGTATGTTTTTTTAACTTCACCGCAAGCCATGACGGTGTAGGCGTTCGTGCAGTCAATGACATCTTGAGTGAAAAAGAACTCTACGCACTGGTCGATACCTGTGAGGCACATGGAGGGCTTGTCTCCTATAGAAGCGTAGGTGATGAAGAAAAAACACCCTATGAGCTTAACTGCAGCTATATTGATATCCTCACGCACCCCGATGAAGATGATTCGGTACGACTCAAAAGAATGATCCTGTCTCAAGCAGCAGTCTTGGCCATGCCCGGTGTTCCTGGAATATATTTTCATTCGCTGGTAGGATCACAAAATTACCATGAGGCTGTCAGAAAAACACGCAGAAACCGCGCAATCAACCGGGAAAAGCTCAATTTTGACAATATTAAAGAAGCACTGGATGAAGAAGGATCACTTCGAAATACACTGTTTAAACGCTACAAGCAACTCATATCAATCCGTATCAATGAGCCTTGTTTTGATCCTTTTGCTACGTTTGAGTTCTTAGAGATATCCAAAGAGGTCTTTGCCATCAAACGTTACACGGCAGATAAAAAGAGTTTTCTCATCGCCATACATAACTTTACGGACAAAGAGATACAAGTTGATCTGTCAAAGCACTTTATTAATCAAGCTTTTGATATCATATCACACCAATTCATGGAAGCAAAATATACACTTTTGCCTTATGAGATCATGTGGCTAAAACCCACGAAAACAGGAGAAAAAGAATGATAAAAAAATGTTTATTCCCGGCAGCGGGTTACGGTACCAGGTTCCTTCCCGCAACCAAAGCGACCCCCAAGGAGATGTTGCCCATCTTAACCAAACCGCTCATACAGTATGGTGTTGAAGAGGCGGTGGATGCCGGTATGGACATTATGGCCATTATCACCGGCCGGGGGAAAAGAGCACTGGTGGAGCATTTTGATATCTCTTACGAACTTGAACACCAGATCAAAGGGAGTTCCAAAGAAGCATTGCTTAAAACCACCCGTAAACTCATGGACACCTGTACCTTTACCTTTACCAGGCAAAAAGAGATGCTGGGTCTTGGGCATGCCATTTTAAAAGGTGAACCGCTCATAGGCAATGAACCTTTTGGTGTGATACTCGCAGATGACCTGTGTACCAATGAAGAAGATGATAATGTCATGGCTCAACTTGTGGCCATTTATGAACGCTACAAATGCTGTGTCGTAGCCATACAGGAAGTACCCAAAGAAGAGACCTACAAATATGGTGTCATCGATGGCAAAGAGATCGAAAAAGACGTATTTATGATCTCGGATATGGTAGAAAAACCTGACCCCAAAGAAGCCCCTTCAAATCTTGCTATCATTGGCCGCTACATCTTAACACCCGATATCTTTAGAACCATAGAAAAGACAAAACCCGGGAAAAACGGTGAACTTCAGATCACAGATGCCCTGATGAACCATGCGAAAAACGGTATGGTGCTGGCATATAAATTTAAGGGGACACGTTTTGACTGTGGGAGTGTAGACGGGTTTGTGGAAGCCACAAACTATTTTTATGATAAGCTGAAAAACGAAAAAGCATAACGGCACTTTTTCGTTAAAAGCTGTTTACTTTTTCTCGTGCGGGTTCACGACCGCGTCATCATCATAGATGGTAAAAACGGGTGCATACCCCATCATGATGAGTTTTCTATCAAGCACTTTGGCATCATAGCCACTTCTTTTTACCGAGGAGAGAAGCATGCGTTGCTCCTCCAGTCTCAAACCAGCCATTTCCAACTCAAATGCGATCTCTTCTAATGTCATTACTTACTCCTTTTTGTTAATT
>CAYXZY010000036.1:0-3682 GCA_964469685.1 uncultured Sulfurovum sp.
AGTAGAGGATTATCTGTGGTTCTTAGATCGCGTCTGAACCACAAAATACGTTTCACTTACCGCCTTTGATGTCCGAACGAAGTGCCAGTTCTTTAGGGTACGGATGCAAGAACTTCTGCCCCAGAAGATACTCCACCTCATGCGTCTTGGCAAACATATAGAGTCTGCTCAGCGGTGCGATAAGCGGAACGATCTTGTCAGCATACTCTTGTATCTGTTCATGCAGCATCTGCTTTTCTACATCGGTGATCTTGTCTTTGACAAACCCTGCCATATGTTCCAGCACATTTCTGTTCTTTCCTATGGAACTCTTTTGGGCGATGGCGGTCTTAAAAAGGATCTCATACCTTCCAAGCATCTCATCAAAGGCTAAGCCCTCATGGTTGCCGACTATCTGACCTAATTCTCTGTACATGACATCGTTTTTGGCCTGGAGCATGAACTTGTAGGACTGGTGAAAAGCAACCAGCTCTTTCATGGCAGGTTTGGTCATTTTGAAATTCTCAAAGTCATCATAGGCAAAAAGCTGCATGACGAAGTTCTCTCTCAGCCACGGATCACACAGCCTTCCCTCTTCTTCCATAGGCAGCAGAGGAAAGTGCGCTTTGCACAGCTTGGCGAACAGGCCGTCATCTTTTTCTTTGGCATAGCCATTGTCGCGGTAGACAAGCGCACTGCCAAGACCACAACTGGGAGACTTGGACTTGAAGATGATGCCACGGATGGGTTCATTTTGAAGTTTTTGAAGTTCGGTGCCGGATGTTTGGGAAAGTGCATCTGTGACATTGTCCAGACCTTTACTGCTCTGCACATAGTAACTCTCTTCACCCTCTTCGACCAGTCTGATGGTAGGCCTGGGGGTACCAAAAGCCAAGTGCTCAGGACAAAAGGAGACGAACTGTGCAAACGCACCCAGGTCTTGCGTAATGAAACTGTCATGCTTATGCTGTCCGTCAAAGCGTATCTTCTCGCCCAACAGACATCCTGATACAGCTATCTTCATCTTCTATCCTTCTTTTTTATATCGTTATCCTAGTGCAGAAACGCCGTTTTAAATCTCTCATTCTCCAATGATGTGATACCAATGTCAGTAAAGAACTCCAGGATCGGCTCAGATTTTTTATAGGTTGAACTATAATTCTCATCAAAACACTCCAGTGTGGCTTTTAGTATATCATCCATCAGTGGTGATTTCTCTTCTTTGGTATGGTCATAGTAGACTTCCATGGCACCTTCAGGATGCTCATTTATATACCTGATAGACTCTTTGACTGCTTTGTCGAAGTTTTCACAAGTCTCTTTGTTTGCGTAGTAGAAGTCTTTATTGACAAAGAGATCAAGCGCAGAGAAGTTGGCAAAGCCTGCATTTTGTGCATCCAGGTAGAGCAAGTCCATGCCCTCATGTTGTGCTTCAATGCCTTCAAAGTTGTAGAAGTAGAGCCATCCGCCATCTGCTCCCTCTTTCATGTACTTGATGTGCTCAAAGCCGTTTGGCTCAAAATGCACCTTCTCTTTGGCTACTTCAATGCCGTCTTTGGCAAAGTAGCGACGGATGATCTCATAGCCTATGGTGTTGGTCACATCATTCGATACAGGGGTAGTAATGGTGATCTTCTCACCGTTTTTTACTTTATCATAAGTCTCTTTTTTAAGCAGTACCCCGCCTTTGGTCTCAAAGTACGTACCAAGTGAGAGGAACTTCTCATCAAACTGCTCTATGAGATGCAAGGGCTCATTGGTAGCAAACTGAATGTTCCCTGCGATAAGCTCATCAAGCCCATCATAGTGTTCATCCGGTACGATAAGCTCAAGATCTATGCCGTAGTTTTCAAAGTAACCTTTGTGTATACCTACCAGGAAAGGCAGGTGATCGGGGTTTAAGAACCATTCAAAAGCGATTTTTAGTTTCATATTTTCATTCCTTTTATAAGATTAGATACATTTTGCTGGGTATTTCCCTCAAATGCCGCGCTGACCACTGAGATCATGTCTGTATGGGTGGCGGCTATGTCTCCTATGTTCGTCTGGCTGATGCCACCGATGGCACAGATAGGGATATCCACTGCTTCTTTAGCCTTGTGCAGTACATTCATAGAGATGATGCCTGAGTGCGGCTTGGTCGGGGAAGCAAAGAAGGAGCCAAATGCCACATAGTCTGCACCTTCCTCCTGTGCTTCTTTGGCCTTACGGATACTCCCGTAACAGGACACCCCTATGATGCCTTTGGGAAATATCTTCCTGGCTTCATCCAGCGGCATATCATCTTTACCTATGTGCAACCCGTCTGCACCGATCTTGGTAGCCAAATGGGGTCTGTCATCAATGATAAAAGGCACATCATGCTGGCTACAGAGTGCCTGCAGTGCTCTACACACCTCTTCGACTTCCTCATCGCTCTTGGTCTTGTTTCTATACTGCACGATGCTCGCACCTGCTTTGAGTGCATCTTCTATATAGTCCACGACACGCTCATCGGGTGTCAAGTGTTCATCTGTGATCACATAGAGTCCTTTAAGCAATTTCGACATATTCTCCTCCTTTTTTATGGTTGACAGGGCCTGGACCGTTCCCAATACCAGGTGCTGATTTCAATGCTTCTAAAATGAATTTCTTTGAAATGCTGATGGCATGTTCCAGCGGATGCCCCAGTGCAAGATTTGCAGCAATGGCGCTGGAAAATGAGCATCCTGTCCCATGAAGATTGCTGGTTTCCACGAACGGGGTTTGAAACACACGTTCCTGGTTTCTAAAGTAGAGTTTATCTACACTGAATTTACCCTCTGCCAACTCCACAACATGGTGTTTCATCAGTACCGGTGTGGTGGTATTTTTGATCTTGCCCAATGATTTGGGGTCACGGTAGCTATACCCAAAAAACTCAAACGCTTCATACGAATTGGGCGTAATGAGCATGACATGTTCAAACAGCGTACGCATCTCTTCTATGGCACTCACTTCAAGCAAAGGTGAACCCGCCTTAGAGATAGAAACAGGGTCAAGCACTATGGGGATCTTAAGATCTTTGATCACATCACGCACCATTTCAATGATCTCTTTGTTGAACAGCATCCCTATCTTGATCGCTGCAACGTCAAAGTCCTCAAAGACAGCCTCTATTTGTTTTTTTACAAAAGAGGCTTGCATGGGTACGATCTCGCTTACACCCATTGTATTTTGTGCCGTAAGTACAGTAATGGCTGATGTCCCAAAGACACCAAAAGCCTCAAAGGTCTTCAGGTCGGCCTGTATGCCCGCACCGCCACTGCTGTCAGAACCGGCTATGGTTAATACAACTTTCATGTTTACTCCTTTTATTTTAGAGAAGTATAGACTTTATCAATGACTTTTAGTAGGGTTAAAATGTCGGTTTATGAAGAAAGTCTATATAGCAGGTATTCAAAGAGAAGGTATGCTTTAGTTGCAGCAAGATGATTTGAAAAATGATACTTAGCTAATAGTTTTAGTTTGCTATAGATTTTAGTGAACGGTGTAAGTGTAGAGAGGGAGTGTACGGATCAGTACATGACCGAACGAAACGAAACATGAAATGGATAGTAATATACTTAGACTATAGTATGTTCTTGAGAGTTGATGTTAGATTTGTTTTTAAGATTGGTATGGAATGAAGGAGCCTACATACGGGTAGGTGACTGAATGCAATGCCGATCTTCAAAACGAAGAT
>CAYXZY010000036.1:3782-8390 GCA_964469685.1 uncultured Sulfurovum sp.
GTGAACGGTGTAAGTGTAGAGAGGGAGTGTACGGATCAGTACATGACCGAACGAAGCGAAGCCGTTCGGTAAAAGGTATAGTGAAATAAAGCTATTAGTGGCAGCCGCAGCCTGTACCGCAACTCTCACCTTCACTAGCCTTCGCCGGCTCTGACGCTTTTGCAGAATCTGTCGCAGCAGCTGCACCTGCACCGGTACTACATGCTGAAACTCCCGGAGGTGTTGTAGGCTGTATAGACTCGTTGTTTACGCCGCCTTCAGCATTGACTTTTTCCAGGAATGCCCAGAGCTTGGTCGCTGCTTCCTGGTAGCGTTTGGCTGTTTCAGAGTCAGGCTTATGGTAAGCGATCGGCATACCTGTATCGCCCCCTATTCTGATGGCCGGTTCTATTGGTATACGTGTGATGAGCTCTGTATCGTACTCAACTGCTACGGCTTTGGAAGTGCCCATACCAAAGATGTCAGATTCTGTCTCACATGAAGGACAGATAAACCCTGACATATTCTCGATGATACCCGCAGTCGGGATCTCAAGCTTTTTGAACATATTGAGTGAACGTCTGCTGTCATCCAATGAAACTTCCTGTGGAGTGGTCACGGTTACACCTGCTGTGATAGGTACAGACTGCGCAAGTGAAAGCTGTGCATCACCTGTTCCCGGAGGCATGTCTATGACAAGTACATCCAGCTCAGACCACAAGATATCTCTTAGGAACTGCTCAATAGCCTTCATGATCATCGAACCTCTCCAGATAAGCGCTGCACCATCTTCCATAATGGAACCCATGGACATGAATTCAACACCATAGGCTTTCAACGGCTCAAGTTTGTTCCCCTGGATCTCTGGTTTGACCGCATGCAGACCCATCATTCGAGGAATGTTTGGCCCATAAATATCTGCATCAAGCAGACCTACTTTTTTACCTTGCATTGCCATAGCGATCGCCAGGTTTACAGAAGTGGTAGATTTACCCACTCCCCCTTTACCTGAACTGACCATCACAAAGTTCTTGATATGCGGAGCCAGGTTTTTGCCACTGACTGAGTTTGACATCTGTTTTGGTGCCTGTGGTGCATTGATATTGACATGTATCTCTTCGAAACCGGCTTTTTTAAGTTCCGCTGTTGCATTTTCAATAAGCTCTTGCTTCACTTCATCCGCAGATGATGTGATATCCAGCATGAGCCCAACAGTCGTGTTCTCTACAACGATATCTTTTACAAATCCAAACGTCACGATATCTTTCGTAAAACCTGGATAGACTACATTCTTTAATGCTTCTAATACATTTTCTTCTGTCATGGTAAACTCCTAAAGACAAGTTATTTGTATTCGAGTTATACCGATACAATCTTAAACTAGATTTAAATTGTCTTATTTAATAAAGGGAAATCCCCAATCTGATTAAAGGGAATCTCTAAAGTATAGATAAAGTGTTGCTCTTGTATAATCCGTTACAATTAGTTACATTATCCATTGCAATAATGTATTATGAGGATTTTATGTGTCAGATATAACGTTGATACTTCTGGGCGCTGGCAGCTCTACACGGTTTAAGAGTCCCGTAAAGAAACAGTGGCTCTACACCGGTGACATACCTTTGTGGCTTCATGTAGCCGAGAATTTTGAAAGTATGCACGCCTTTGCCGACATCATTGTCGTCTCTTCCAAAGAAGATATTGCCGTGATGCAAAGTTTTGCAGCCTATACCTATGTGGAGGGTGGTAACGCCAGACAAGCCTCCTTGAAGCATGCTCTCGAACATGTCACCTCCAAGTATGTTCTGGTGTCCGATATCGCCAGATGCTGCATTCCGAGCGATCTTGTATCGCGTATCCTGGATGCCAAAGACAAAGCCGAGTGTGTCGTACCTACACTCGGACTTACCGACACACTCTACTTTGAGAACACACCTTTGGACAGAGAAAAGGTCAAAGTCATACAAACACCTCAACTTTCTGTTACTTCAATGCTCAGGAAAGCACTCGATACTCAGACAGTGTTTACAGATGACAGCTCGGCCATTGCTTCCATGGGCGGCAGTGTACATTTTGTAGAGGGTGCTGCCGAGGCACATAAGCTGACAACATTGACAGATCTGCACAAACTGCCATGTCTTAAGGAGCCTTGTGCTAAAACACGCACAGGTTTTGGGCTGGACATTCACCCATTTGAAGAAAACAAAGCAATGTACCTGTGCGGCGTGAAGATAGATGTTGATTACGGATTCAAAGCGCACAGTGACGGTGATGTGGCCATCCATGCGCTGATAGATGCACTTTTAGGTGCATCAGGACTCGGAGACATCGGCGAGCTTTACCCCGATACTGATGACAGCTATGCCGGCATTAACTCCAAAGAACTGCTTTTGGACACTGTTAAAAAAGTCAGATCTTACGGGTATGATATCGGGAATGTAGATTTAACCATTGTGGCTCAAGCCCCCAGGCTGGTACCCTATAAAGATGCGATGCGTCAAACTGTCGCCTCTTTATTAGGTATCAGGAAAAACCTTGTCAACATTAAGGCAACCACAGCAGAAAAACTTGGCTTTGTTGGCCGAAAAGAAGGCGTGAGTGTTCATGCCATAGCAAATTTAACATATATGAACTGGAAAGAATTATGAAAACAATCATTGTAGAAAATGAACTCTACCTGGCACAAAGTATTGCCTCGAAATTGAGTGAGAACGGTCATGAGACTGAGATATTCAGCTCGACCAAAGAAGCCATGCACAGCAATGGTGATGTCTATCTTCTCTCAACCAACCTCCCGGGGCAGGATACTGCGCCGCTTATCAAAGCATTCAAAGACAAGATCATCATACTCATGGTCAACTATATCAACAATGACACGGTATCCCAGCCGTTGAAACTGGGGGCTAAAGACTACATCGTCAAACCCTTTATGATAGAAGAGCTGATGCGAAAGATCGAACATTACCAGGATTATCAGCAGCTCAAAAAACGTACCGAGCTCTACCAGGAATATATGGACAATCTCCTCAAAGAGATCAAAACAGAAGGAAGTTCGGAAAAGATTACCAGCCCTTTGGTCATCGAGACAAACTACCAAAGACTTGTAGACAAACTGGTCTTCGAATACGCCAGAAATGAAGACAAACTCTTGACCTTCGTGCCGCTGACAGACAAAACATGGAAAGAGAAGATCCAGTCAAGCCCTACCCAATCCCTACTCTACATCACAGAAGTACACACCCTGAAGAAAACAGACAAAGAACAACTCCTTGAGATGTTGCCATCCTATGACTTCATCCTATGTACCACATCAGAGCTAGAGTGTGCCTTTGATACGGTGACACTCAACACAGACTCCAAACTCTATGACCAGAACGAAATATTGACCATCGATGACTATGTCAAATTCATTGTCAACAGTTTCCAGTACAAATTTCCTGACACAGAACTCTCTAAAAAACTGGGTATCTCACGAAAGAGTCTTTGGGAAAAGCGTAAAAAATATGGTCTATTTAAAAAGAAATAAGAAAAAGGTTTCACCATGACAGAAAACAAATCACTCTATATAGACACAGAAGCCCTTTCAACCCTGGCTTTGGTAAAAGCAGGACTCATCGATCCTGTGACAGGGCTCATGGGCGAAGAAGAAGCCCGCGAAGTTGACAGCAAGAAGATCTATAAGGGTGTGCCTTTTCCTTTTGCTTTCATTTTGGCACCCTCAGGCAGAAAGAACCACCATACACTCAGTTCTCTCAAAAAAGGTGAGACCGTTGATCTTATCAATGACCATGTCAAAGTGGGAGAGCTTATAGTAGATGAAACATTCCCTATAAACCCCGACCATAGACTTGTGAGCATTTACGGCACCCATGACCTTTCCCACCCCGGAGTGAAAAACACCATGGCAAGGCTTGGAAAGATCGCTGTCTCAGGAGACTATACCGTAGAATATCCACTGATCACAGACAACCTGAACCGCATCAAGACCATGATCAACAGGACAGGAGCCAAGAATATCTCTTCATTAATGCTGGCGGCCAACCCTTTAAACCGTGCACATGAACGTATGATACGCCAGGCGGTGTCCGATTCTGACCTGCTTATCATCTTCCTGAGAAAACCGTTCACTTCCAAAGGCCTACGCTATGACATCAGACATAATGCACTGACCACTTTTTTAGAGAACTTCCTGCCTAAGAACAAAGTCCTCATCATTCCTTTTGAGAATACCTATATCTTTGCAGGCTATAATGAATTAATACTGGATGCGCTCTTGGCAAAGAACTATGGCTGCAACCAGCTTGTAATTGGTAAGAACCATGGAGGTTTAGGACTTTACTATGATCAAAATCGCCTCAATTCGGTATTTGACCATTGTAAAGATATTGATATTGACATCAAAACAGTGGATGAGTACGTCTACTGTGATATGTGTAGAACCCTCGTCAGTACAGCAACCTGTCCTCACGGCCAACACCATCATGTCCATTATCACTCAGACTCCATCATGAAACTGATACAATCAGGGCTCATCCCCCCTTCTATTCTGGTACGCAAAGAGGTCTCGGCCAACATTCTTACCGCCCTCTTTCCTGAACGCTTTGATAACCTGCAGGAGATACACTACTC
>CAYXZY010000037.1:0-2057 GCA_964469685.1 uncultured Sulfurovum sp.
ATAAAAAATAATAAAGGCATTTGAAAAATGCAAACCATAATTTCTAATTTCTACATTCTAATTTCTAATTTTAAAGTAAAACAATGACAGACTTCACCGTAAACAGCCCTTACGCGCCTGCGGGCGACCAGCCCACTGCTATTGATGCGATATCCAATTCCATTGAAGCAGGCAATCAATACCAAACACTCCTTGGTGTTACTGGTTCAGGAAAGACCTACACCATGGCCAAGGTCATAGAAAAAACCAAAAAACCTACCCTCATCATGACGCACAACAAAACACTCGCTGCGCAGCTCTACTCTGAGTTTAAAAGTTTTTTTCCCAACAATCATGTAGAGTATTTTATAAGTTACTATGACTACTACCAGCCTGAAGCCTACTTGCCTAGACAAGATCTTTTTATAGAAAAAGACTCATCCATCAACCAGGAGCTGGAAAGACTGCGCCTGAGTACGACTGCTTCCCTGTTGAGCCATGATGATGTCATTGTCATTGCTTCAGTCTCAGCCAACTATGGTTTGGGTTCTCCTGAGGATTACAAGACCATCGTTCAGAAGCTTGTGGTAGGGGAAGAGTACAACCAAAAAGCACTGCTTTTAAAACTGGTAGATATGGGCTACAAACGTAACGATGAGTTCTTCGACCGTGGAGACTTCAGGGTCAACGGAGAGGTCATAGACATCTACCCCGCCTATAGTGAAGAGTATGCGACACGCATAGAGTTCTTCGGAGATGAGGTAGAGGCCATCTATGAATTTAATGCGCTTACCGGCGAGAAACAGGATGAACTCAAAGAGGCGACCATCTACTCGGCCAATCAGTTCATTGTCAGTAAAGAGAAACTCGCACTGGCAGTGAAAAGCATTGAAGAAGAGCTTGCAGAGCGCCTGGAGTATTATCAGTCTCAAGACCGTATGGTGGAGTACAACCGACTCAAACAGCGCACAGAGTTTGACCTTGAGATGATAGAAGCCACAGGCATGTGTAAAGGCATAGAAAACTACTCACGCCACCTCACAGGCAAAAAACCGGGAGAGACCCCCTACTCCATGATGGACTACTTTGAGGCAATGCATGATGACTATCTGGTCATTGTCGATGAATCACATGTGAGTCTGCCACAGTTTCGGGGGATGTACGCAGGGGACAGAAGTCGTAAAGAGGTACTGGTAGACCATGGATTTAGGCTGCCTTCAGCGCTGGATAACCGTCCATTGATGTTCGATGAGTATATCCATAAAGCCCCTCACTACCTTTTTGTTTCAGCCACACCGAACGAACTGGAGACAGAACTTTCTTCAGTGGTCGCAGAACAAGTCGTACGCCCTACAGGACTGCTTGACCCTCCCATAGAAGTGATAGACTCCACCTACCAGGTAGAGAACCTGCATGACCGTATGAAACCTGTCATAGAAAAAGGCGAACGTGTACTCATCACCGTACTGACTAAAAAAATGGCTGAAGAGCTGAGCACGTACTACAACGACTTAGGACTGAGATGTAAACATATGCATTCGGACATGGACGCCATAGAGCGTAACCAGACCATTCGTTCTTTACGTTTGGGGGAGTTTGACATCCTCATAGGGATCAACCTGCTCAGAGAAGGGCTTGACCTGCCTGAGGTAAGCCTTGTTGCCATACTCGATGCAGACAAAGAAGGGTTTTTACGTTCTAAAACTGCGCTGGTACAAACAGCAGGACGCGCTGCGCGTAATGCCAACGGTGTCGTACTCATGTATGCCAAAAAGATGACTGACTCCATGCAGTACACCATAGAGACCACACAGGCACGCCGTGAAAAACAGCTGGCATACAACAAGGCACACGGCATCACCCCAAAAACAACGCTCAGAGAACTCGATACTGACCTCAAAGTAGAAGACGCAGGAGAGCTCTACAACAAACGCTCCAAACTCGACAAAATGCCAAAAGCAGAACGCCAACAACTCGTCAAAGAGCTCAAAGCCAAGATGCTTGCTGCTGCAAAGACCCTGGACTTTGAAGATGCAGCTAGATTACGTGATGAAATAGCGAAGGTTAAAAAACTGTAG
>CAYXZY010000037.1:2157-8284 GCA_964469685.1 uncultured Sulfurovum sp.
GACCTCAATTCTTCACAGCTCTATTTTAACCGTGAACTCTCATGGCTACAGTTTAACTCCAGGGTACTGGCACAAGCACTTGACGAGAAACTTCCCCCACTGGAAAGACTCAAATTTCTTGCCATCTACGGTACAAACCTTGATGAGTTCTACATGATTCGTGTTGCAGGACTGAAAGCCCTTTACAAAGCCCGCATTCAGGAAACTGGCGCTGCCAAACTCACCCCGCTTGAACAGCTCAATGCCATACACGACTACCTGCACAAAGAACACCAGGTACTTGAGTCCTGTTACACCTCGATCATCTCGGCGCTGCATAACAATGGTGTGCACATCAAAGATTTTGACCATCTTGAAGCCAAAGAGAAAAATGCGGTCAAAGAGATGTTCTTCAACGAGATCTACCCGGTCATCATTCCCATAGCCGTTGATGCCACACACCCTTTCCCCCACCTCAACAACCTGAGTTTTGGGCTTGCCATGACCCTGAAAGATGATTCTAAGAATATCAAACACGGTCTGGTTCGGATCCCCCGCATTCTTCCCCGTTTTTTGCAGGTTGAACATACCTTCATCCCCATAGAGTCTGTGGTGGAGCATTTTGCCTCTGAGCTTTTTCCCGGGTTTACCCTGCATGCTTCCACACCGTTCAGGGTCACAAGAAATGCCGACATAGAGATAGAAGAAGAGGAAGCCGATGACTTCCTGCAACTTCTTGAAGAGGGGCTTCGCTCAAGAAACAAAGGGTCTCTCATCCGTTTGGAACTTCGAGAGGGTGCCAACAAAAAACTCACCAAATTCCTGCTTTCCAACCTCAACCTTGACGACAGGGACATCTACTCCTACAAGTCAATGCCTCTGCACCTTGGTTCACTGTGGCAGATCGTTGGGGACAAGGCACTTTCACACTTGGTTCTGCCTACATTCAACCCCAAAACACTTCCCCCTTTGGATACTGAAAATATCTTTGAGGCCATTGACAAAGAAGATGTGCTGCTGTATCATCCTTTTGATTCATTTGAACCTGTTATCCAATTCATCAAGCAAGCAGCCGCAGACCCCGATACCATTGCCATACGTATGACGCTTTACCGTGCAGGACAGAAGTCACCCATAGTCAAAGCGCTGATCGATGCAATAGAGGACGGGAAACAGGTGATGGTACTTGTCGAACTCAAAGCACGTTTTGATGAAGAGAACAACCTGCGTTGGGCCAAAGCACTTGAAAATGCCGGCGCACATGTGGTCTATGGGATACCCGGACTTAAAGTCCATGCCAAGATTGCCCAGGTCATCAAAAGAACAGGCAACAAACTCAAAAGTTATGTCCATCTGGCAACTGGAAACTACAACCCTGGTACGGCAAAGATCTATACCGATATGTCTTACTTTACCGCCAAAACTGACTTTAGTACCGACGCGACACATTTTTTCCATTTTCTAACCGGTTTTTCCACGCATACCAAATTAAATACATTGTTCATGTCTCCGTCACAGATCAAACCAAAACTGATCAGACTCATAGAAAAAGAGGCAAAGCACGGTGCAAAAGGACACATCATCCTTAAAGCGAACTCTTTGGTGGACACTGACGTGATCAAAGCGCTTTATATGGCTTCTCAAGCTGGCTGCAAGATAGACCTCATCATCAGAGGGATCTGCTGTTTAAAGCCCGGCGTTGAAGGAATCTCAGATAACATCAAGGTCTCTTCGATCATCGGAAAATACCTCGAGCATGCCCGCATCTACTACTTTAAACATGACAAAATACAGTCTTACATTGCCTCAGCCGACCTCATGCCCAGAAACCTGGTACGTCGTATTGAACTCATGACGCCCATCCTGGAAGAGAAACTGTCTCAAAAAATAGAACAGATCCTTATGCTGCAACTGGCTGACAATGAATTGCGCTGGGAACTTCAGGTGGATGGCAGCTACACCAAAGTGCTGCCTTTGGGCAAAACCATCAACAACCACAACATCTTGGAAGAATATGTCACCAAGATACATGACAAGACCAAAAAAGAGACCCCTGATTATGTGAGTCGTCTGGCCAATCGAATACTTAAAGAGAGCTAGCTAACGGAAGTGGAGAGTGTACTCCCACTAAAATAAATACTAAAATACTGGTGGGACTGAAGTCTCCACTTCCCAAAAAGGAAACAAATGTTATTGAAATTTCAAAAATGGACACCAAAACTTGGCAAAAATGCATGGGTAGCAGAAGGTTCCTCTGTCATAGGCAGAACCACAATGGGTGAAGACTCAGCGGTATGGTTCGGCTGTGTGGTACGTGGAGATGTACATTATATCCACATAGGGGACAGAACGAACATACAAGATCTCAGCATGATACACGTCACCCATCACAAAAAACCCGATGAGAGCGACGGACATCCTACCATCATAGGCAACGATGTCACCGTAGGCCACAGGGTGATGCTGCATGGCTGTACCATAGAAGATGCCTGCCTCATAGGGATGTCAGCGACCATCCTTGATGGCGCAGTGATCGGCAAAGAGTCCATTGTGGGTGCGGGAAGCCTGGTGACCAAAAACAAGAAATTCCCTCCAAGAAGCCTCATCATGGGAAGTCCTGCAAAAGTGGTAAGAGCACTCACCGAGGACGAAGTCACCGAATTGTACGCCTCCGCCAAAAGATATGTAGCATTTAAAAATGAATACCTCTAAGGCTTTGACATGACTCACATTATCTCTAAAAGTTTCAGAGACATCTTTTCGCCAACCGTGCTCTTCTTTGTGCTGAAAGTTACACTTATCTCTGCAGGTATCACCGCTGTACTTTTTTGGTTTTTTGCCGGCACACTCAACACCTTCATCAGCTCCTACCTCTCATGGATACCATGGCAATGGCTACAGACAACAGGTGCCTCTATAGCCTCTGTGGCTATTGGGTATTCACTTTTTGTCATGACCATCTCTTTGGTGACTTCTTTTATGGTAGAACCGCTACTCATCAAACTGGCAAAAAAACATTATCCTGACAGTAAAGCAGTGGGCAGCCCGAATATGGTAACCTCCACGCTTCTCAGCCTGAAAGCAGCCTTGCTCTTTTTGGTACTTTTCCTGTTTACCTTTCCGCTTATGTTCATCCCTTTTTTAGGGGCGGTCTGGATGCTCTGGCTGTGGTCTATTTTGCTTAAAGAGCCAACGATCTATGATGTCAGTTCCATGTTCATAGAAGACAAATCAGAGATAGGAGCAAAGCTAAAAAAAAGAAGATCCACCCTCTTGGCGATGATCGCAGCCGGTTTCAACTATATACCGGTACTCAATGTATTTGCAGCGGTCTTTTCACAAATACTTTTTTTACATTATGTGCTGGGTGAAAAAGAGAGCTAGCCTTTTTCTTTTTTAAGTCTTCGTTCTTTTTTGGACGAGACTGAAAAACGCAGCAACTCATCTGCCGTACGGACATGTTCGGGTAGCGTTTGCACAGATTTTTCCATGACTTTTGCTGCACACAGGGCATCGGAGTAGGCTCTGTGATGGGTTGCCGTTTCTATCTCCAAAAAGTCTATGAGGTATGCCAGCCCGTAACGTTCACTCTCAAATGTTCTTCTGGCCAGATCAATGGTACACAACTTGGGATTTCCAATGTTGCCCAACCCGAAACGCTCGAAAGAGGCATTGAGGAAAGTATGGTCAAACGTCGCATTATGCGCCACAAAAATCGCATCCTGCATAAAATGCCGTAATCCGATCAATGCCTCTTTTCTTGTAGGTGCATCCTTCAGGTCCTCTGGTTCAATACCGGTTATTTTAGTGATGTATTCAGGTAAAAAAGCGCATTCCACAAAGGTTTCATACCTGTCGATGATCTCACCGTTTTGCAGCATGACCGCGCCTATTTCTATCACCTGTGATGTCCCTGGTTTGGAACCGTTGGTCTCTATGTCTATCACGCAATACTTTTGTTCTTGATAGGGGGTAAAATAGGTATCGAGCCTGTACCCGTTCTCACACTCGGAGATGGGGTAGCCTGAAGCCTGCAGGAGTATAAATATGGTCGTGCAGTCTTCCAGCAGTGTACAGTGTTTGTCTGCTATATAGGCGTATTGTTCATTTGTGAGTACGCCATGGTGTTTGCGAAAGGCCTGGGTCAGTTCTTCAAAGACTTTTTGCATGGTCTATAAACTGCTTTACTTTTAAAGGATCTTTTTTGCCTTTTTGGGACTCGACACCCGAACTCACATCCACGCCGTAAAACCCAAATGGTCCTACTTCAGAGACATTTTCAGGTGTCAGTCCGCCTGCTAAAATGATGCGGGAACAATCTACGCCTTCAAACCATTCCAGGTTCAAGCGTTTCCCCATACCGCCATATCCTTCACAATAGGCATCCACCAAACGGTATCTGTCTGAGAACAACGCCACATCTTTGGGAGACTTTGCGCGCACAACCGGCAGGGTCTGAACCGAAATACCCTCCAGGAAAGCCTCATCTACATCAAAATGTATCTGAGCCGTGGAGATCTTGGCGTATGCACAGATAGCATTGATGTTCTCCACACTTTCATTGACGAACAGACCTACCCTCTCAACAAAAGGGGGTAAAACATCCATAATGTTCTTGGCATCTTCAGGAGAGATATAGCGGGGGGAGTTTTCATAAAACACGAAGCCCAAAGCGTCCGCGCCACTGGCAATAGCATGCAATGCATCCTCAAGATTGGTAATGCCGCAGATCTTTGTACGCATGGCTTTGCTACTTTAAGGCTTCTATGGCTGTTTTGACACCTTCGGGATGTTTGTAGACAAAGGACCCTGCAACCACCACATCCACCCCTGCTTCTTTTAAAAGATCGATATTCTTGTCACTGACCCCGCCGTCTACTTCTATCAGGCACGAAGGATTGCGTTTGGCGATCATGGCCTTCAGGCGTTTTGCCTTTTCCAGCACCGATGGAATGAACTTCTGTCCGCCAAAACCTGGATTGACCGACATGAGCAGCACCATGTCCAGATCTTCGAGTAAAAACTCTATGGTCTCGGGCGGCGTATGCGGATTCAGTGTAATAGCCGGGCGTATACCCAAAGAACGTATCTTTTGGATAAGCCTGTGCGGATGCTTCTCTTCCTCAATATGAAACGAGATAAAACCTGGTTTCAAAGGGGCAAAAAGGTCTACAAAAAAAGCATTGTTCTCAACCATCAAATGGATATCCAATGGTTTGGTCGCAGCTTTTGCCACCGCTTCGACCACTACAGGGCCTATGGTAAGGTTGGGGACAAAGTGCCCGTCCATCACATCTACATGCACCAGATCACATCCGGCATCACAAATGGCTTTTACATCATGGGCTAAATTTCCAAAGTCCGCTGAAAGTATACTGGGTGCAACAAGCATAAAAATCCTAAGTCATATTTTTGCAGTATTATACCATACCGCAGCTATTATCTACTCGTAGAAACTTAAGCAAATTTTATGTAACTTTTGTCTATAATCCCACAAAATATTCATCGTTTCAAATATCGGTGTCATCAATGAAGGAAATACCATGTCAAGAAAATGTTCAATCACAGGCAAAGGGCCACTTACAGGAAACAATGTTTCTCATGCTAACAATAAAACAAAAAGAAGACAACTTCCAAACCTTAGATCTGTAAAGATCACACTTGAGGATGGAACGACTAAAAGAGTGAAAGTAGCAGCTTCTACACTTAGAACCATGAAGAAAAAAGCTGCCCAAGCTGCTTCAGCTGAGTAAGTTTTTAAGATAAGAGAGGATATACTCTCTTATGTTTCTCGAAAAATTTAAACGCTTCATCGGTTGGAGAAGTGCACCTAAACCTCACATCACACTAAATGACGAATATTACGGACATTTAGCCCCTTTTAGACTCCCGTTTATACTCACTGTACTTGTTATGCTGATAGGTACGATCGGCTATATGGTCATAGATAACTTTACTTTGATGGATGCTATCTACCAAACAGGTATCACCTTTACCACTGTTGGTTTTGGTGAGATAGCCCCTGTTTCAGATATGGGGCGTATTTTTACCATTACGCTGATCATCTTTGGTTTTGTTGTTTTTTCCATTGCCGTGGGTATTATTGCAGAAGTGGTCAAAAAGGGCGAGTTTCAAAAAACTGCTAAGG
>CAYXZY010000038.1:0-8190 GCA_964469685.1 uncultured Sulfurovum sp.
TACTAAATTGCTTTCTGAGTTTGGCGGTCTTGCAGCTGTGATGCCTAAGTATGCCGTCATCTTTGGTATTATGCTCATGGCATCGGTAGGACTTCCGCTTACCATCGGGTTTGTTGGGGAATTCCTTGTCTTGATCGGATTCTATAAGGTGTCACCTATGATCACTATACTTGCCGGTACTTCTATTATTTTAGGTGCGGTATATATGTTAAGGGTCATGAAACTTGCATTCTTTGGTCCGCTGAACAATGAGGAAAACAAAAAACTCAAAGATCTTAACAGTAGAGAAACATGGTCACTTATCCCATTGGTAGCTATCGTGATTTGGTTGGGTGTCTACCCTAAGCCGGTGCTTGCCCCTATAGACAATTCGGTCAATGCTTTATTGACATTTATGGATGAAAAAGCCATCACACAAGAGGCTAAAGATATGATCATCATAGCAAAATCAGCGAAGGAGGCAAAATAATGTTAGAGCCTATTAACGTAAGTTTAGAAAGTTTAAACCTCATTACACTTGCCCCAATGCTTATAGCAATTGTCGGTGGATTGATCATACTGATCATCGATCTGCTGAACAGCAAGCTGGACAAATCACTGTATGTCATGTTGACACTACTGATACTCTTTGTAAATTTTGGTGCAGTACTTGGACTGAATGTGAATGAACGAGGATTCTTTGATGTCATGCTTATAGACGGTATTTCCATCATCTCTCAACTGATGATCATTGGTGGTTCCATGCTGTTTATTCCTTTGGCACTGACTTCAAAGAGATTCCATGAGTACGCCTATCCGGAGTTCTTTGCGCTCTTCTTGTTCATGATCGCAGGTTTCCAGTTCATGGTAGCCAGTGATAATCTTATCCTTATCTTTGTAGGGCTTGAGACCGCATCACTGTCACTGTATACACTTATTGCCTTGCATAACAGGGTGAATTCCTACGAAGCAGCGGTCAAGTATTTCACTATGGGTGCGATGGCAGCAGGTTTCTTTGCAATGGGTTCTGCAGTTGTGTATGCATTGACCGGTTCCATCGAACTCTACAAAGTAGCAGAAGTGATGGGCTCACGTATGAATGAGACAGGATTGATGTTGGCTATCTTTGGCTCTTCGGTACTGTTGCTTGTTTCTTTTGCCTTCAAGCTGTCACTCTTTCCTTTCCATACATGGGCACCGGATGTCTATGAAGGCGCATCTGCACCTTTGGCAGGGTATATGTCCGTCGTACCAAAAGTAGCGGCATTTGTCGTATCTATCAGAATATTTGGTATGTATATTGACCTGGGTGTAGAGTGGGTACGCTGGACCATTCTTATTATCGCGGTGATCACTATGACCTTGGCAAATGTCATGGCACTGGTACAAAACGATGTCAAGCGTATGCTTGCGTACTCATCTATCTCTCATGCAGGTTTCATTATGGCGGCATTGGCTCTGGATACAACAGAGGGAAATACAAGTATATTCCTGTACTATATTCTCTTTATGTTCACTAACCTTGGCGCCTTTGCAATGCTTTGGATCTCTCGTCATAAAAAGAGAAGGTTTGATGCACGTTACGATCACCCGTATGAGAAGTTCGCAGGATTGATCCAGATCATGCCTATGGGTGCAGTGGTGATGGCACTCTTTATGCTTTCACTTGCAGGTGTGCCTCCATTCTCGGTATTCTGGGGCAAGATCTACATTATGCAGGCAGCGGTCAACGCCGGGTATGTCCCACTTGCATTGATCATGGGTATTAACTCTGCAATTGCAGCGTATTACTACCTGAAACTCATCGTGTACATGTTCCTCAAAGATCCGGTGCAAGATGTAGATACGGTCTACTATAACCTTTCAAAACCATTGATGGCGGTGATCGGTATGGCTACAGTCGTAACCGTTGCAGCCATATTCTATGTGCAGCCACTGTTATCTTACCTGTACTACATGATCTCTGCAAGCGGATACTAGTTTTCCGTAGGGTGGATTTATCCACCACTATATATGGATGAATTATGGTGGGTAAACCCACCCTACGATAACAGAATTGTCTCCAATTCCTCCACACTTCCTTTTGTCACATCTTCAAACTGACCATTGTTAAAGGTATTTTGTCTTTTGGCCAGGCGTGCCGTGTTGGTGGTGATCTTTTCAATGAGCATTTTTTTGTCATAGATACCATCAAGATAGGCCAATGTCTCTTTGATGCCAATGGATTTCATGCAGTTGTATGCACGTCCGTATTTTTTCTCAAGCCTACATACTTCATCTATCAGGCCATCGTCAAGCATCATAGAGGTACGAAGAGCAATACGTTGACGTAACGCTTCTCTGTCCCAGACAATTTGATACACCGGTAAAGGAGCAGTGATGGTTGGAGTAGGAGGGAATTTTGCAAAATACGCACTGGGGGCAAGTGCAGTTTCCAGGTAGATATGAAGCGCTTTTTCTATCCGGTAGCTGTCGGTCGGTTCTATCTTGGACATGTAGTTTGCATCAAGCATATGAAGAAAGTCGTGTGCCTTCTTCGTATCATGTAAATATGTTTGAGCCTTCTTTAGGGTACTCTCAGAGATAGCAGGCAGCTCGCTGATACCTTCAATAAGCATTTTAAGATAAAAGCTTGTGCCACCCACAATCACAAGGTTTTTGGATTCCAGAAGACAGGTTTCATAGACCTCATTGTAAAGCTTTATAAATATGTTGACATTAAAAGGTTCATTCGGATATATGGCGTCTATACCAAAATGAGTGATACCGGCACGTTCCTGGAGGGTTGGTTTTGCTGAGACGATGTCAACCTCTTTGTAAATAGATAATGAATCAAGTGACAAGATATGCGCATTCATTTTTTTCGCCACTTTGATAGCAAGGGAAGTTTTGCCGGAGGCAGTAGCACCGATGATGGCAAGTTGTCTGAAATCTTTTTGGGTCTTATGCATGTGTAATCATAGCATAACAACAAACAAGGTAAAATTGTACCATAAAAGGGTATGTATGAATTTATTTGATAAAAACAATCGTTTTAACATCGCTAATCTGGTAACGTATCTCAATGTGGCCTTAGGGGTGATGGCCATCTATTTTATAGTCAAAGGTGATTTTTTTACAGCGATCATCCTTGCCTGGATAGCAGGTGCATGTGATATTCTAGATGGAAAACTGGCACGCAAGTATAAACTCTCAACAGAGTATGGCATACAGCTTGACTCTTTTGCCGACTTTCTCTCTTTTGTGGTGATGCCACCGTTTTTGTTGTTTTATGCCCTCAAAAGCGGCATGAGCAGCAGCTGGGAAGAGTTGATCGTCGGATTGATCTTTATCGGGTACATTATTGCAGGGCTTAGAAGACTCATAGAGTTTAATCTCAAAGTAGAAGAGGGTGAGGTAGCCAAGTATTTTGAAGGTGTACCTACCCCGCTAGGTGCCATACTCTTGTGGGTGCTGTACTTGCTGTTCTCGTATGGTATCATCAGTTCTTCAGCCATCATTTCATTGCTGGTGATCGTGATCGCATGGTCGATGAACTCAAAACTGAAAATACCGCACCCCTAGAACGTAAGTATGAAAAGTAAGTATGAAAAGTAAGTGTAGAAAGTGAGCAGTAAGCAGTGAGCAGTGAACAGTTAAGCCAAAAAAGTTTTATAGAAAAGGTCAATGATTTTTCAGAGTTGGTCATGTTCAAACACTCTGTCTTTTCTTTGCCGTTCATCTTCATTGCGATGATCGTGGCCTCATACCTGGACAATGGCTCAGGATGGTTTGGCTGGAAGCTGTTGTTCCTTGGTACCCTTGCCGCCGTAAGTGCGCGTAATTTTGCGATGGGTGTCAACAGATACCTTGACAGAGATATCGATACACTCAATCCTAGAACCAAAAACAGACCTTCAGTTGACGGCAGGGTTTCAGGTATGCAGATGGTCACCTTTATTGCGCTGAATGCTTTGTTGTTTGTGGCAGTGGCCTATTTTGTCAATACCCTGGCATTTTATCTATCGGTACCCATACTGGCAGTGTTGGCAGCATATTCGCTTTTTAAGCGCTTCTCTGCATTGGCGCATATCATCCTGGGTGTGAGCCTTGGGCTTGCGCCCATAGCCGGTGTGGTCGCAGTCTCTGGGGAGATCACGATATGGTCAGTGTACCTGGCACTGGGTGTGATGTTTTGGGTAGCAGGGTTTGACCTGCTGTACTCCTTGCAGGACATGGCATTTGACAAGGCACATGGTCTGCATTCTATCCCTTCAAAATTCGGTGCAAAAAACACGATGCTGATCGCAAGGGTTTTTCATGTCTTGACCATTTTATTCTGGGCACTTTTTGTACAGAGTGCAGGGCTGGGACTTTGGGCAGAGGGAGCAGTGTTTTTTTCGGCTTTGATGCTGGGGTATGAACACTATCTTGTCAACAAAGACTTTACCAAGATAGACAGGGCTTTTTTTACGGTCAACGGCTATTTGGGATTTGTTTTTATGCTCTGTATCATGATCGAGGTGTATTAATGGAAGAGATACCCGTAATTGTATTTGCTCTGATCTTTTTGCTGGTACTGGTACTGCTCTTTTTGCACAGAGCCAACAAAAAGTATGCAGACAAGATCTCTGTGCTTGAGCAAGCCATTGACATACAAGATGAAACCATTGCCTACCTCAAAGAGACACATGACTCGTCCAAGAAAGCCCTGGACAACTATGTTTCGCAAAAACAGGTCATAGAAGAACAGCGGCAGACCATCAAGGGCTATGAGGATGATGTGGGGCATTTGGAACAAACCCTGGAAGATACCAATGCAAAGGTCAAACATCTTGAAAGTACCCATGAAGGCATCATACGGGATGTGACGCAAAATATCTTTGAACTGGAAAAAACCATTAAACTCAAAGATGATGAGATCAGCAGTATCCAGCAAGATCACAAGAATATCATCAAGAGGGTAGAGCAAAAACACAATGCCCTTGAAGAGACCATCACCCGCAAGAACCAAGCGATCAACGAGCTTGAAAAACGCTATGACAATACCTGTAAAGAACATGCTGACAAAGAAGCCGCTTTGTCGGAAGATATTGTGATGCACCAACAGCATATCGACCAATTGCAAACCTCCATGGAAGAAGCAGGCAGGCAACACAAATCTGAGCTGGAAAATGTCACCCGCACGTTGAAGATGAGAGAGCACAGTCTTGCTGAGCTTGAAGAAAAACATGCAGCATATACCAAGAAGGCAGAGGCAAACCGGCAGCTCTTGGAGTCGGAGATCAGCAGTAAAGATGAAACGATCGCTGAAATGAACACTATTTTTGAGGAGACTTCGCAACAGACACAAGAAGAGATACAAGCCTATAAAAAGCAACTTTCACAAAAAGAAGCAGTGATAGCCAAAGAAAAACATCGATACGAAGAGCTTGAGCAACAATCGCATGATATTGTCGTGGGCTTAGAATCGACCATTGCAAAGCTGGAAGAAGCGTTGCATAGACTGAAAGATAAAAATACATCATTGCTGGCTGGACTTGAACTCACCAAGTCCACCTTGCAACAGGACAGAAAGGTCAATGAGCAGACTGTCTTGACACTGAAACGTTTACACAAGGAAGATATACAAAAAGCAGAACATACGCTGCTGCAAACGCAACAGAAGCTGGAAAATGAGAAAAATGCCCATGCTTCTCTTGAAATAACACTTGCCAAAACCAAAGAAGAGGGTACCAAGAAGGTTGCCGCACTTGAGCAGACGGTCCAGGACCATGTCCAGACCATTGCAGCGCTTGAAAAAGTACAACAAGACCTTGAAACACAGCTCAAGACCCAGACAGATACCTACGAGACGAAACTCCAAGAGTCAGAAGCGAAGCATGTCGCCTATGAAGAAGACTTGCAAAGCATAAGAGCAGACAAGCAGGCTCTGGAAGAAACGATCCGGGAAAATGTGAAAGCCATTGCATCCTTGGAAGCAGAGCAAAAAGCACTTGAAGATGCATTGCAGACCCAAAAACATGCGTATGACACACTGCAAAAAGAAGAAGAGGCAAAGAACATCGCCAACGAGGAGATGAAGCTGGCAATGAAAGAAAAAGCGCGTACTTTGCAAGCTGCCATCAAAGAAAAGGCTGCTGCGCTCAAAACACTTCAAAACACCTATGATGCTTCTGTGGAAGAAAGCAGAACCAAAATGCTCTCACTGGCCAAGATAGCTGAAGGCAAAGATGCAATGATACAGGAACTCAACCAGAAGTTCGAGACTACCCGAAAGGATCTCACAGCCGGCCTTGAAGCAAAAGAACAGATGATCCTCGATCTGAACAACATGCATGAAGAGGTGGTCAAAGAAAATGATGCGCAACGCACAGTGCTCGAAGAAGAGATCGCTGCACTGAAAGAGACGACACAGGCACTCCGTAGGGAAAATGAAGAAAACCTGAGTAAAGCGGATGCAAGTATGGCAGAGTTGAAGCAGAGCATCACAGCCAAAAATGATGCCATAACGCAGCTTGAAAATGCACTAAAGCATGCAGCTGAACAAAGTATGCAGACACAAGCTTCTTTGGAAGAAAAGATCAGCCAAAAAGACACCGCTATCTCAAAGATGGAAAAAACACACAAAGAAGCACTTGGCATGTTGGAGGATGAAGTCAAGACCTTGGGTGAGACACTGAAGGACAAAGAAGAGAATACTTTAAAAGATCAGGAGAGCATCGCAGTACTCAAGCAGGAGCTAGAAGCAAAAGAAGAGAGTATCCATACGCTGAAAGACACACTTGAAGCACAGAGCCAAAATGCTCAGCAGAGCCAGACAGCACTGGAAGAAGAGATCACTTCACAGGCACAGCAGATCTTAGAATTTAAGCAGATGTATGAGACAGACATTACAGCGCTTGAAACGGCATTAAAAGAAAAAAATGATCTCTTGGATTCACTCGAGAAAGCACATGCGAAGCAGGAAAAAAAGGCCCATGCACTGCATGAAAAGCATGAAACAGAGATCACGGCACTCAAAGAGGAAGTCAAAGCAAAAGAAGAGACTGTCCATACCCTGAAAGAGACACTTGAGGAAATGAGCCAAAACGCTCAGCAGACCCAGACAGCATTGGAAGAAGAGGTCACTTCACAAGCACAGAAGATCTTAGAGCTCAACCAGATGTATGAGACCGACATTACAGCCCTCGAGCAGTCGTTGAAAGAAAAAAGCGATGCCCTAGGCTCACTGGAAGAAGCGTCCAGGCAGATGGAAGCTGAGACACATACGCAAAGAGAGCTGTTGGAAAAACAGTCTCAGACCATTGAGACCCTGCATGACAAATATGATCACTTACACAAAGAAAGTACGCACACCAATGAGGAACTCATGAAGTCATTGGCACAGAAAGAAGAAGAGCTTGAGAAGCTCACAACACTTCAGGCACAGCGTAGGCAAGAGTCTGAACAGACATTGCATGAGATCCAACATCAGCTCAAAGAAAAAGAGCAGGAGATCAACACATTGCAAAAGATGCATGAGGCCGATACCGGAAAACTTGAAGCAGCTCTGGATGAAACCAAACACAAGATCAAAGAGAAAGACAAAACACTCTTGAAGCTTAAAAAAGAGTATAACGCAACCGAGGAAGAGTTCATCAACCTGCAGTTTGAGCTGAAAGAGGCTGTAGGCCAGAAAGAAGCGCTTGAAACCAGGGTGCAAACCAAAGAAGAAGACTTGGAAAATCTTCTTTTGTCACAAGCAGAGCAGGACAAAGCCTTTAAAGAAGCCAAAGGCAGACACAAAGAAACACAAAAACAGCACAGCAAAATGCTGGAGCAGTTACACACAGCCCATCAAAAAGAACTTGCCGACAAGGATGAGCGTATCCATACCCTCAAACAACAGCTTAAAGAGCACAGCAAAATGGTATCTAAAGCCAAGTCCACACAGGCAGAAAATCTCTCTTCTTCCATGCATGTGGTCAAGCGTATAGAAGCAGGTGAGAGCAAAGAAGAGATAGCAAAGAGTCTTGGTATCTCCATGAACAAGATAGAGCTGATCGCCAAATTTGAAAAGATCAAAAAAGACGTCTCTTGATCATATGTTATTGTAGGCATGTGTAGCTTGAAATGTAAAGTTTTTTTGGGTATACTTGCGCTCTAAATATCGCTACTTCACTTCACAGTGCACCCATAGCTCAGCTGGATAGAGCATCGGTTTGCGGTACCGAAGGTCTCAGGTTCGAA
>CAYXZY010000039.1:0-8110 GCA_964469685.1 uncultured Sulfurovum sp.
CCTGAATATTCAGGGTCAGAGGATGCCAGGTCGGTGATCTTTCCGTCTATAAATTTGTCTTTGGCTTTGATCCATGAGACTTTATAGCTATGATTTTTAAGATAAAAAGGTATCTCTACCACACGTTTGTTATTGGCGCTGTCTGTAGCAACGATCTTCGCATTGAAGTCTGTTTTGTTAAAAGGCCAGGCCACAAGTGCTGCATAGTACCCTTCTTTTTTGTAAGGTTCCGCCTTAAAAGTCTTTTCCCCGGCTTGTATATACAATTTCTCCAGGTTCTCATCACTGGCCTGGAAAACCACCAAGGCAGCCCCTCCTTGGGTGATACTGTATGAATTGGCAAGCACATTGACATTCGGGCGCTTGTAGTCGACTTTTATATCAATGGTCTTTTCAGTCTTGTTGCCCTGAAAAAAATTCCACAAACTGCTGTCATTGACAGACACTTTCAATTTCAGATCTCTGGCCTTGGGGTCAAGCACCTTGCTTTTAGGGTATTTAACCAGAAGGATCTGCTCTTTTGTATCTTTATCCAGGTCGCCCTGCCCCACAATAAGACTCTTTGTACCGTCAGATAAAATGAGTTCAAAATGATTTAATGCAACATTGTCAGCAAGTTTAATCTTCAGAGGATCTTTTCTGTTCCAATAGATATTGTCCTTGCTTTCTACCCTGGGTGCTTCTCTTTCAAATTCCGGCGCAGTGTATATATATCCGGCTCCTGCCAATAGTACCAAAAGTAACAGTATACCTACTACTTTATTACCGCTTTTCTTACCTTTTCTATGTCTCATGTATTAACCCCAATTGTTCTATCTTGTTTAAAATTATATCTATACTTTCTTGCAAAGAGTAGCCTGTGAGTGTAAAACCCGCTGCAACCTTATGTCCTCCGCCCCCAAAGGCGAGTGCCACCTTGGAGACATCTGCTTCTTTACTGCGCAAAGAGATACGTATACCCTCTTTCAGCTCCATAGCAAAAAGAGCCACTTCCACCGTTGCCAGAGAACGGGCATAATCCACAATACCTTCCATGTCCGGTACGCTGGCTCCGGTTGCTTCAATGTCTTCTTTGCTTACCTTGAGTGTAGCAATTTTGGCATCTTTATGCAATGTTAAAGAATGCAAAGCCTTTTCCAGGATACGCAATGAACTTAAAGGCCTTCTTTGCGTAAAATGCCTGGATATCTCATGCGGTTTGGCACCCAGACTCACAAATTGCTTTGCCACTTCAAACACATCTTCGGTCACTGAACTTGTCGTAAAATATCTTGTATCTGAAAGCAATGCCGTATAGAAACATGTTGCTGCATCACTACAGATTTCAAACAATCTCTTAAACAGTACATATGCTACCTGTGAAGATGAAGCATACGCAGGGATCACAACATTCACATCACCGTAAAGCGTATTGCTCTGATGATGATCGATATTGATGATCTTACGCCCGGAAAGATCAAAACCCAGTCTGTCCACACTGCCGCAATCACACGAGATGATCAAAGAATCTTGATGATCCATATGATGTTTTATTTTTTTAAAATTCGGCAAAAAGTCTAAATGCATCGGTAAGGCTTTTGAGGCATTCACGATCTCAACTTTTTTTTGTCTGTCTTGACTGAGTAAAGCATAGATGCCCAACGCTGTACCCAAGGCATCTGCATCCGGATTCAAATGAGACAGGATCGTGACTGATCGGGCATTTGCTATCATCTGCTGCACTTCCTGATAAGGGAGGTTTTGCTTATCCATTTTGGCCTTTCAAGTCTGGGCTGCAAGTATATTGGAGGATGATTAACAAACTATTACTAGCCTTCTACTTTCATAGACAGATCTATCCAGTTTGCCTGATGGATCACAGCACCCGAACTGATCGCATCTACCCCGGTAGTGGCTACGACTTTGATCGTATCCAGAGTGACATTTCCGCTGGCCTCCAGCAAGATGTGCGGATAGTGCTTGTTCCTGTAAGTAACGACTTCAATCGTTTCCTCGATACTCATATTGTCACACATGACTATGTCAGCACCGAGTTGCATAGCTTGTTGAGCCATTTGAAGTGATTCGCACTCTATCTCTATCTTTGAAGTAAAAGGTATTTTTTGGCGTACTTTCTGCATATAAGCATCCAGATCACCAATGGTTTGAAGATGTGTATCTTTCAGCATAAGGCAGTCATCCAGCCCCATACGATGGTTCACGCCCCCGCCGCATCGCACTGCATATTTTTCAAATTCACGTAGCAGGGGACGTGTTTTACGTGTGTCAAGCAGTTTTACCCCCGTATCGGCAATGGCATCCACATACGCTGCAGTGAGCGTGGCAATGGACGAAGCATGCAGTATCATATCCAGGATAGAACGCTCCAAAGAAAGCAAGGTATTGGAGTCTCCGGTAATAAAAAGTATTTTTTTACCTTCTTTAAATGGCTCACCGTCATTCACCTCCCATTGCAAAGAGAGATCATACATGCGTGCGAGGGTCTTCACATACTCCTCCCCAGCCAAGACACCATCACTCTTGGCAATGATATAGGCACGTATCCGCTTGGAGACATCAATACGCGAGAACAGGTCACCCCTGCCCACATCTTCTTCCACCAGTGCTTTGATAAATGTTTCTTTTAACATTACTGGATCGCTAACATACGCTCTAAAGCTTCATTGGCGTATTTGATGACATCAGGCTGCACAACGATCTCGTTCATGGGTTTGCCATCTTCTATAGACTTAAGTGTATTATACAGGTCTTCCAAGGTTGTCTCATTCATTGTCGGGCACTCCGGCTTGGTTGAAGAGAGCACGTAAGTATTGTCTTTTCTCATGCGGTTGACTAAATTATACTCTGTCCCTATGGCTACTTTTTGATCGGGGTCCAGGTCATTCACATACTTGATAAGCTGGGAAGTCGACCCTGAGAAATCAGCAGCCTGTACGACAGCCGGGTCACATTCAGGGTGTACGGCAATCTTGATACCCGGAAACTTGTTACGGTAAAATTCTATGTCATCGACGGTAAAGAGCTGATGTACAGAACAAAAACCGTTAAAACAGATGATATCCGCTTCTTTCGGATCACAGGCTTTCCCCTCCTCTTCTACACCTATGACACAGGATTTCAGCCCCATTTGAATCGCAAAGTTCTGTCCCAAGCATCTGTCAGGGACAAAAAGTATTTTTTTACCGCTCTCCAGTCCCTTTTCAATGATCTTGAACGCATTGGAAGAGGTACAGACCAGTCCACCCATCTCACCCACTTTCGCCTTGACCGAGGCATCGGAATTGATATAGGTAATAGGCAGGATGTCTTCTTTGGGTATACCGTTGTCCACCATATACTGCACTGACTCTTCAAAATAAGAACCGTCCATCATACGAGCCATGGCACAACATGCGATCTTGGGCATAAGTACGCGTTTGTCGGGGTCAACGACCTTGACGGACTGTCCCATAAAACCAACACCGCAAAAGACCACCCACTCCTTGTCGTCTGCCTGACACCTGCGCGCAAGTTCCAAACTGTCCCCCGTGATATCGGCCATTTCAAAGACCTCATCACGCTGGTAATAGTGTGCCACGACCGTCACATCCAACTCTTTTTTGAGTCTGGTTATTTCTGCTTTATAATCTATCATTCCATGCCTTTCTTCTTAAAATGCAGCCAAGCCGCATTCAGTATGCCTGCCAAAAGCTTCAACCTGTGTCAATAGCCCCGGCCAGCATAATGGTATAGTAAGTAGCAATTTTATCGAAATTCCGATAAAATTGCAGTATAAAAATAAATTGTGGAATAATCATGGAACTCTTAACCAACCAAAACATTTTGCTCTATCTTGCAGCCTATCTACTCTCTGGTATTCCTTTTGGCTATCTCCTTGCCAAGCAGTTTGCAGGGGTAGACATCAAAGAAGCCGGTTCCGGCAATATCGGTGCGACCAATGTACTGCGTGTGGTCAAGGAAAAAGACCCGAAACTTGCCAAAAAACTAGGTGCGGCTACGCTGTTTTTAGATGCGATCAAAGGGGTGGTTGTCATTCTGATAGCCAAAATGCTGGGCGCCCCGGAAGGGGTTCTGTGGACCATTGCAGTACTCGCAGTTGTAGGACACTGCTTCTCTGCCTTTTTGTTTTTTGAAGGTGGAAAAGGGGTGGCTACAGGCTTTGGTGTTTTACTTGTGATGCTGCCTATTCCTGCAGTCATAGCCATTATAGTATGGTTCATCGCTGCCAAAGTGCTGAAGATCTCTTCGCTCTCTTCACTCATTGGACTTGCCGCTTTTATTATTGCTTCCTATATCCTTTACCCTGAAGTACCGGGCATAGTGTCGCATGCGCCTATTTGGATCATTGCCATCATTATCACCTATAAGCACATCCCCAATATCGTGAGGCTTTTCAACAAGGAAGAAGGGAAGGTTTAAATGCGCATTCATATAGAAGCACTTACAGTCAATGTCATCATTGGCCTGCTTGATTTTGAACGGGAAAAAACGCAGCGCGTCATTGTTGATCTTGAAGCATCCTATACCTACACAGAAAATACCTTTGTAGACTATGCCGACCTGGTACTTCTTATTCAGAATGAACTCAAAGAGAAACGTTTTGAACTCCTTGAAGAAGCAATATTGGGAGTAAAGACCATCATTTGCAGCACGTATCCTCAACTTGACACACTTTCATTAAAGATAGCAAAACCCGATATCTTACCGGAATGTTCTGTCGCATTAAGTGATGCATGGACCTTCTAAGAGCACTCAGTTAAAAAAACTTTCAGAAAAGCCCAGATTTATGCTATAATATTAAATAAATCTTAAACGAAGGTACATGATATGAGAGTATTGATCATTGAAAACCACATGGAACTGAGCAAAACCCTTTCAGACAAACTGCTGGCCGCAGACTATCAGTGTGACATTGCAGAAAATATCGGTGATGCAAAATATTATCTTGATATACGTAACTATGACCTTGTGTTGTTCTCATGGCCCAAAGATGGTGAATTCAACGTATCGCTCATTGCAGACATTAAAAAAGAAGCCCATAAAACCTCAGTGATCGTACTCTCGGATCGACTTGATAAAGATGCTGAGATCACCGCTCTCAAGGGTGGTGCTGATGATTTTATCAGAAAACCGATTGATTTTGACATTCTTCTTGTACGTATTGAAGCAAAATTGCGTTTTGGTGCATCCAACATTATTGAGATCGATGATCTTATCATTAACCCCGAAGAAGAAAAGATCATATACCAAGGAGAGGAGATAGAACTCAAAGGTAAACCTTTTGAGGTTCTTACACACTTGGCCATGCATAAAGATCAGATCGTCTCCAAAGAACAATTGCTTGATGCCATATGGGAAGAGCCTGAGCTTGTCACACCCAATGTCATTGAAGTAGCCATCAACCAAATTCGTCAAAAAATGGATAAGCCGCTGGATATCTCAACCATTGAAACCGTCAGAAGACGAGGGTACAGGTTTTGTTTTCCCAAAAAAATAAGCTAATTCCTAAAACCCTTTTTCGGGCAAATCTTCCCCTACTCTCTTGCTTGCAGAGACAAAATATTTTATTTTCATGACTTTTAACTTTGACATAAGCTTTCTTGGGTTATAACTCGTATAAATAACTAACAAGTTGCAAATAATTCGCATAAGGGTGAACAAAAATGGCATTAGTAATAACTGACGAATGTATCGCGTGTGACGCATGTAGAGAAGAGTGTCCGAATGAGGCAATTGAAGAGAATGATCCAATATATATCATAGACCCTGATATGTGTACAGAATGCGTTGGTCACTTTGATGAACCGCAGTGTATAGCCGTTTGTCCGGTTGACTGTATTATTTCTGACCCTGATAATGTTGAGAATGTAGAAGAACTTATGTTCAAATACAACAAACTGCAAGAAGAACTGGAGTCATAACGGTGCACCAACGAACCGCTATCATTGATATTGGTTCTAACTCCGCAAGACTTGTTATTTTTGAGAAAACAAGTCGTTATGGCTTTCATCTTATATGTGAAGAAAAATCAAAAGTCCGCATTGGGGAAGGTGCCTACGAAAAAAAAGGCTATCTTCAACCAGTCGGTATCAAACGAGCCTTCCTCGCCCTCCAATCATTTATCCATACCATAGACAAGTATCAGGCTTCAGAAACATTCTGTGTCGCAACCTCAGCCTTGAGAGATGCACCGAATGCAAGCGAGTTCATCACGTGGATTCAAAAAGAATTGGGTCTACACATTCAAGTCATTGATGGAAACAAAGAAGCACTTTACGGGGGTATCGCAGCATCGAACCTTCTGCCTGCAAAAAATGGTATTACCATAGACATTGGCGGCGGTTCATCTGACATTGCACTCATAGAAAACGGCGCTATTATTGCTACCTATTCGCTGAACCTTGGTACCGTGAGGCTCAAAGAACTCTTCTATGACAAAAAAGAGAAGATCAGTGTGAGCCATGCAAAGGCCAAAGCCTATATAGACAAAGAACTCGCTTTGCTTCCCCAGCACTTCAGGAGTGATATGGCCATTAGTATCGGAGGGACAGCCAGGGCACTCTCAAAAGGTATCATTAAACAAAGTAACTACCCTTTTGACAAACTGCATGCCTTCACCTTTGACATCCATGAACACAGCACTTATCTTAAGCATATACCCCTGACACCCATCAAACAGCTCAAGCAATTTTCAATCAAAAAGAACCGATACGATACCATACGCGAAGGGGCTCTCATTTTTACTGAGATCTTGACGCATATTGGAGCAAAACAGGTTATGACCTCTTCGGTAGGTGTACGTGAGGGTGTCTTCCTGGAACAACTTTTAAAAGACAATGATTTTAAATTTCCGCTGACCACCAACCCAAGTGTGCGCTCTATTCTCGACAGGTTCAAGCCTTTGGTGACCATAGAAAAAAAGCGAAAGGTTAAACTCAAGCTTGCGCTTAAACTTTATGATGTCCTCCAAACTGAGATACATGACGACAAAAAATTCGGAAAAGAACTTCTTTGGGCCCTAAAACTTACAAATATAGGAAAAACACTTACTATTTACAAAGCACATCAACATGCCTTTTATATCGCTTCTCAAGAGCTGAATTATGGCCTGACTCACAAACAGATACTGCTTATCTCCGTACTGTTACGTACCCATGGCAAAGACCTTCTAAATAAAGCACTCTACGATAGATACAAAACGCTTCTTCCCAAAAAACAAAACTTACGCTGGCTCAGCTTCATATACTCATTGACCGTTTTTTTACATGAAGCCTCAAATTCTGCACATATCTCTTTTGACTATCAAGACAAAACACTAACGATCACGTCAAATAAACCTCTGTATCTGGCAAAAGAAAATATTCAGGGACTGGAAGTGCCCATTTCATTGGACATCATCGTAAATGATGAAAGCAAAATACCAAAAAACAAAAAGCTGGGGATACTATAGGTTGCGTAAGAACAACCTATACGTGTTGAAGAGAGTGTTTTAGAACCTTGTTCCCATAGAGAACTCAAAGCTGGCAGTTCTATCGCCCGGCTTGTCATCCAGAGCTTGTGCAAATACCAAGTTGATAGGGCCAAAACCAGACTGCCACTCTACCACCACACCTGCGGAAGATCTTTTATTTTCAGAAAAACTGTCTTCCCCTATCATACCATAATCATAAAAAGCCGCCAATCTCATCTTGGCTGCATCAGAAAGCGGGATAGAAGCTTCTACTGACGCAGATGCACGCTTTTTACCCCCAGTCTCATACATAATGGAAAAACGTTGGTATCCTCTAACCGAACCAATACCACCCATAAAAAGCTTTTCACCAATAGGTAAATCTTCATCAGAAGCTATATTGGTCACTCTGGACTTAAATCTCAAAATCAGGTCATAGTCTATCCAATCCTCAAGTCCTTGATAAATACCGAATTTACCGGCTGTTTTGACATAATTTCCATAATTTCCGGTAGTTCCTGCACTTTGGTTGATATCATAGATACCGTCCAGACTCGCAAACTCCAGGTTGATGGCTGCGATCATCCCGGTTCTAGGCGTATAAAAATCATCTGTATTGTCAAATGAAAGTGAAGCATAGATGGATGTTTTTTTGTATTT
>CAYXZY010000040.1:0-7999 GCA_964469685.1 uncultured Sulfurovum sp.
TAAAAAGTGTGCCGCCCACATGCTTGCCTTCCAAAATAAAAGCCTTCACATCACTCAAATCAAACCCTGAAGCCAAAAACATCTCTCTTCCATGCTTCATAAGGAAATCAGCTGATTGCAATTTCGTGACTATGCCTCCGGTGGCAAATTCATTGTTAGGGCTATGCGCTGCTTCGAGCTCACTTTTGTCTAGTGTATGGACGACCGGTCTACGTTTGGCATCACTATAACAGTTCGGGTCTTTATCGTAAAAGGCATCTATATCTGAAAGTATCACTAAAAGCTGTGCATCAAAATAGTGTGCGACATGTGCGGAGAGTCTGTCGTTGTCACCAAACACCAACTCTTCAATACTGACTGTGTCATTTTCGTTAATAATAGGCACAACGTTATTTGCAAGCAAGGTATCAATAGCGACTTTTGCATGTGCAACGTGTTTGGCTGACTCAAAGACATCTGAACTGAATAATACCTGGGAGCACAGGTATCCAAAGATCTCAAATTTTTCCTGATACATCTTGAGTAAAAGGGGTTGCCCTATGGCTGCAAGTGCTTGCCTGTTGTCTACCACACTTCTATCTAGCGGCAGTTGCGTGTATCCTGCTGCTACTGCCCCTGAGCTTACAAGTATCACTTCATGCTGTGCTTCTTTAAGCTCTGCAATAAGTTCTACCAAGGCCAACATACGCCTTCTGGCAATCCCCCCGTTCTCTGTCAATACATGAGAACCAACCTTTATTACTATACGTTTTTTCTGCATATCAGACTTCACCTTCTTCCTGAACACTTTTGATAAAATCACTAAGGGCATATCGCAGTGCTTCGGTATTGATGTGTGCTACTGATGAGATAGGCAATACAAAAAGCGGTTTGTCTTTTGGGAGCGTCACACCAAAATCTTTTTCAAAACCATATGAAATATATGTGTCTTTAGCCTTGTATTGCGACATCATGTCATTGGCCTCTATACCGATATCAGAGAAAAATGTCTCTGTGAGTGCATTGACTTCATCTACGGACAAAGAATCGATCTTTGTAATGACCACAGCATGTTTCCGGGTAGCTAAAGCTTCAGAATATCGCTGCAGTTCAACCAAAAGCGTCTCATACTGATATTTCATCTCTCTATAGTTTGCCGCATCTATCATAAGCAGCAGCGTTTTGGTTCTTTCTATGTGCTTCAAAAATTCATGCCCTAAACCCCTGCCATCACTTGCCCCTTCAATGATACCGGGTATATCAGCCATCATGAACGAATCATAATCACCCACATGTACCACGCCAAGCTTGGGGGTCAGTGTGGTGAATTCATAATTCGCCACTTGTGGTCTGGCATTGGAAAGCGTTGAGATCAGTGTTGATTTTCCGACATTCGGATATCCTACAAGTCCCACATCTGCGATGAGCTTCATCTCAAGGCGTATCTGCTTGGTGATGCCGGGAAGTCCTGGTTGTGCATAGGTTGGTCTTTGGTTGCTGGAACTTTTAAAGTGCATGTTCCCCAAGCCGCCTTTTCCTCCTTCTAAAAAGAGGACAACCTCTCCTTCTTCAAGGAGATCCATAAGCTCTTCACCGGTCTCCATATCTACGACAGTTGTGCCGGGCGGTACAGTAATAGTCAGATCTTTGCCTTTGCGTCCGTAACATTTCCTGCCTTCACCCGGACGTCCATTCTCAGCTTTCATATGTTTACGTCCGCGCAGTGAAGAGAGTGTATCGGTGTTGTTATCTACTTTGAAAAAAACAGCGCCCCCACGACCTCCATCTCCACCATCCGGACCGCCGTTAACGACAAATTTCTCTGTCCAAAAAGAGATGGCACCCGCACCTCCTTTTCCAGAACTTACAAGAAGTTCCACACTATCTACAAACATCATTACACCTTTATTTCTATGAAAACTACCGCGTAGTAAATTAATTACGCAATTATATCTAAATTCGAAAAATTATTTGATATAATTTTCCAAACAACTGACGGAGCACTTATGTCCTATTTCAAAATCATTTTATTGTTTCTTGCACTTTTTGTCATTTCTGCCTGCTCCCAAAAAGAAATTCCAGTTGATGAAGGCGGATACTACTACAGTGGTATCTACTTTGGATCCAACTTTTCAAAAGCCTCCCAAAAAGGCATCAAAGATGGTTGCAGCACTGCAAAAGGAACCTACACGAAATCCCATTGGTCATTTCAGAACAACAAAGAATATGCTGATGGATGGTTCCTGGGTCGCAATAAATGTAGACATTTATTGATCATTGATGAAAAATAATTGAAAAATTGTAAAAAGAGTGTGAAAATAAATCCGAGAAGATTCGGATTTATGGATGACTATGCAGGTACGACTGATACTTTTTTCTGACTGGCAGTTCTGTTATCAAATTTAACTACACCTTCAACAAGTGCAAATAGTGTATGGTCTTTACCCATGCCTACACCGTTACCCGGATGTACTTTTGTTCCTCTTTGTCTTACAATGATGTTACCAGGAATAACTGCTTCCCCACCATATTTTTTCACGCCTAAACGACGTCCAGCTGAATCACGGTTATTCTGAGTAGATCCTTGACCTTTCTTGTGTGCCATAGTATGCTCCTGTAATTTTAATTTTTAAGCTTACGCTATTTTAGTAATTCTCACTCTTGTAAAGCTTCTTCTGAAACCTCTTTTAAGTTTTGAATCTTTTCTTCTTCTTTTTTTGTAGATGATCACTTTTTTATCTCTACCTTCATTGATCACTTCACCTTTAACCACTGCACCCTCTACGAATGGAGTACCGACAGTGAGATCACCTTTGTCCACTGCGAGAACTTCTTTGAATTCTACTGCTGATTTTGGCTCAAGATCCATGTTGTCAAAACAGATGATATCACCTTCTTGCACTTTGAATTGTTGGCCACTTGCTTTAATGATTGCGTACATTGCAAACCCTTTGTTATCTATTGTATTTTAAAAAGTTCGCAATTATACCCAAAATAATTTAAGATATTATTTAAGGGCTTATCTAATAACTGTAATCTGTATGGGTCAGAGCAATACAGTCTATCTCAACCAGTGCATGTTTGGGTAATGTTTTCACAGCGACCGTGCTTCGCACAGGTTTGTGTCCGGCAAAATACTCGGCATAGATCGTGTTGACCTTCTCAAAATCAGCCATATCCGCCAGGAAAATAGTCGTCTTTATCACACTGCCCAAATGTGTACCTCCGGCATCCAGTACACTTATAAGGTTTTTCATGACCTGATGGGTTTGCTCCTCAACACCTCCTGTGGACATCACGCCATCTGGAGACAGTGCGATCTGTCCTGAAGTATAAATCAAACCATTGACTTCAATAGCCTGTGAGTAAGGGCCTATGGCTGCAGGTGCATTTTTTGTTTCTATAAATTTCATGTGTAATTCTCCTAGTTTCTTTCGTAAAAAATATATGAAGTTGAATAGTCAGAAAATTCAAAATACACTTTCTTTTCACCTTCATCTTTTTTACCGTTTAAATTGAGGTCATCGATACCGTATCCGTAACGATATGGTCTGTCTTTGCCATTATCAGTACCTTTGGCGGTAGAGAGTTTATCGATATGGATGAATTTATGTACCAGCTTATCTCCCGCATACACATCAAGTACACCATTGGTACCTGTCCAGTTTTGCAATGAACGGCTAAGGCTGTTTTGTGTCTCCTGCGTACATGCAGTTAAAAACAGTGTGATCATTGTCAGTATTACAAGTTTCCATTTCATAACTTTGCCTTTATATGGTTTGCTATTCTCATTTTAGCACGATTTTTTTAAGCTTTTGGCATACCAAATTTTTGCGTGATGAGCTCACCTTCATCGTCAAAATAGAGATAATAAAGCTTATCTTTCTTGACTGTCAACCCTGCGAGGTAGCGTAAGGCCAGATTTGCCTGTAGGGAACCGATATGCATCACTATAGGCGCAGTGATTCCGCCTGGTTTGTGATCTGAGATGTTAAAGACCTGGAAATTCGCTTTATCAAAGAAACAGACCTGACCGTTGAACTCTTCTACCGAGGCATAGATCCATGGCGTATGCGTTGCTTTGGCATGCTTGTCTATCTCACCGCGAACGGGCAGATTGTCTGTTGCATCCAGTATAAGGTCATAGCTGTTCCCCATCTGCTTAAAGTCATCAAAGGGCATGTCAAAAGCCACAGCCTGAAGGAATGGATTTTTGGCCTCCAGCAGGGTACATACTGCTTTGGCTTTATTTTTACCTTCATCTGCCAATGTAAAGGCGATCTGTCGGTGAATGTTGTGTGAAGAGACCGTATCAAAATCGACCATGTGTATCTCACCGATGCCCGAGGTGCCCAGTGCCATCGCAAGCGTACATCCTAATCCACCAGAACCAATGATAGCTATCTTTTTCTTCTGAAGACTCTGCTGCACATTCGAACCCCATAGCTGTATCTGTCTGTTAAAGTAGTCACTTTGTGTCATTACGTTTCTCCTCTCTTATTTTTAATTCTCTTTCAAATCCCCAAGCCTTACGGTGTTCGGTCACATCAGCCTTGTCTATCACCTCTATGAGCATGGATTCTTTATCTTCCAGCATCATTTCTACCTCACCTTCAGGAGAAACAAGCATCGTATCTCCATAGAACTTCCACTTGACCTCATCATCACTGTATTCGCCCAGACGATTGGCACGCAGGATAAAGCATCCATGTAAAAATGCCTTGGTCTTAATGATCTCACGCCACCTGTTATGTGAACCGAAAGTAGAGGCTGTAGGAAGCAGAACCAAGTCCACTTTTTTGCGTGTAACCTGTTCCCAGAAAGGGTCAAAATGAAGCTCAAATCCTGCCATAGCCATCACCTTAAAACCTTTGACAGTAAAGGTCATTGCATCCTTTAATGGCGCTACCTTGTTGGCAAAGAATTTCTTCTCGTTCCAATGTGCATAAGGAAGCAGTATCTGCTGTTCATAATAGCGGGTATTTTTAGGCGAGATCTTCACAATGGTCTTGTAATAACCGTCTTTTTTACAGATGATAATAGGTGCAACGAACACAATGTCGTATTTTACAGCGAGACTTTTAAGGAGTTCAAGGTGTTTTTTTGTCTGCGCTTTCACCATAGCGGGAGCCATAGTTGCAAACTCTTTAAAAAAGTGATTGAGTACGTACTCTCCCAAAAGCATCACATCAGCACCACGCTCATGTGCTTTTTTAAGATAGAACTCCAGCCGTGTAGCATTCATTCCCAGTGTAGGCAGTTGCAGTGCAGCGACGACCAGCTGTGCCATTAGGTATCTTCACCTGTTTTTTGATTTTCTTGATCGATCACAGCGATCTTTGTCTTCGCCTCTTCTATGAGAGTCTGTGCTTCTTTGATGTTCTTCAGCCCCTCTTCATAGAGTTTCACCGACTCCTCAAGTGTGATCTCCGGATTCATAAGCTTTTCAAGCAGCGCTTTTGAATGCTCCAGTTTTTCCTCAAAACTATCCATAGGTATATCCTTTCATTAAAACTTCATGTAAGCATTCAGTTTTTTTCATTTCAGTACATCCTTTATATGTGCTTCAAATTTCTCCAACTCCACCAAAAATGCATCATGCCCATAGTCACTTTGCACCTCCAGGTATGTATGACGCTGTCCATTTCGCTCCAACATTTTGGCAATATGCTCCATCTCTGACGGGAAAAACAAGTAGTCCGTAGAAAAGCTTATGAGGTGCACATTGGCTTTAATACGCATGATCGCTTCATGCAGAGAATCATACCCTCGGCTCAGATTAAAGGTATTGATCGCTTTAACGATGTACAAGTAAGACAAAGGGTCAAAAATACGTGAAAAGTTATTGGTATTGTACTCCAGGTATCTTTCTACTTCATAACGACCAAAAAGCTCAAAAAGACCATCATTATTGACATAGTTTCGTCCAAATTTATCATCCATAGTCTGGGGAGAAAGGTAAGAGATATGCCCTGCGATACGCCCGATGGCCAAGCCATCCAGACCTTGTTCCCTGAAATCATCTTTCTCATAGTTCCCATGCTTAAAACGCGGGTCTCTGCGTATGGCTTCGACTGCTACTTTGTTAAAGGCTATTGTCCATGGACGCGTGGCATATGTTGCCGCAAGCGAAATAATGTCATCTGCAAAGTTAGGATAATCCACTGCAAACTGAAGCGCCTGCATCCCACCCATGGAGCCACCTACTATCGCTCTTACATGATGGATGCCCAGGTCTGAAAGCAGATGCATTTGTGCGCGTATCATATCTTTGATCGTCACCACAGGGAATTTCAATCTATACAAGGCTTGCGTGGTGTAGTTGTTGCTCATTGGACCCGTGGTACCAAAACACGAACCAAGTACATTGGTGCAAATGACATAATACTTTGAAGTATCTATGGCTTTGCCGTCTCCTATGAGTCCATCCCACCAGCCGGCTTTACTCTCACCCTCATAGGTTCCGGCTGCATGGTGTGAGCCTGAAAGCGCATGACAAACCAGCACCACATTAGAATGATCTTCATTTAACTCACCATAACTCTCATACGCGATCTCATAGGGTTCTATGATACGTCCACTTTCAAGGTATAAAGGGGAGCTAAAGTGTGCTGTTTTGGTTTCGATTTTCATATATGACTTTTGTGGTTAATTTATTGGCAGTATTTTATCATATTTAAACTTTTGGTGGGTAAACCCACCCTACATTACCCCAAGAACCAAAGACATCCGTAGGGTAAATTGCCCAACGGAAATACCCTTGTGGTATATCCATCTTTAGCATAAAGGTTTATCCCAAGGCTTTCTTCAAATCCTCGATCAAATCCTGTGTATCTTCAAGTCCTACACTGAGTCTCACCAATCCACCGGGGACACCTGCTTCTATGAGCTCCTGCTCAGAAAGCTGCTGGTGTGTTGTACTTGCAGGATGCGTGATGATAGACTTACTGTCACCGATGTTTACAACCACAGAAAAGATCTCTGTAGCATCAGCGATACTTTGTGCCATCTCTTTTGTTTCTACCTCAAAAGACAGCAATCCACTTGCCATACCGTCTTTAAAGTATTTTTCTACCAATGAATGTTGTGGACTCGACTTCAATCCTGGATAGTTCACTCTTTTTACCTTCGGATGTGCTTCGAGAAACTCCGCGATCGCCAGTGCTGAGCTGGAGTGTTGTTTCATACGTAGTGGCAGTGTTTCAAGCCCCTGTATATGCAACCAGGAGTTGAACGGACTTGGCGCACCACCCAGGTCACGAAGCAGTGCCAAACGCACCCTAAGCGTAAAGAGCGGAAGCGGTACATCGGAGTACACAAGCCCGTGGTAGCTGGCATCCGGCGTGTTGAAATGGTCATAACGTGCATTGCCTTTGATCTTCTCTACGAGGTTCTCACGCTCTACAATGATACCGCCAAGCGCCAAACCCTGCCCTGTGGTATATTTGCTTGTACTGTGCACGCAAAGGTCTACACCATGCTCCAAAGGCTTGCAAAGAATGGGTGTTGCTACCGTATTGTCTACACAGGTGATGATGTCGTGTCTGTCAGCCACCTCAACGATCGCAGAGATATCAGCAACATCTATACTGGGATTGGTGATGCTCTCAAAAATGATGATCTTCGTCTTCTCATCAATGAGTGCTTCTATCTCACTGGGTCTTCTTACATCAAAGTAACGTGTTTCAATACCAAAACGTTTAATGGAGTGACCGGTAAGCGTGGTCGTTCCTCCATATACCTGCTTGGCTACGATGATGTTATCACCGGCCTCAGCTACATTGGCAATGGCATAAAAGATCGCTGCCATCCCTGACGCAGTTCCTATGGCTGCCACCCCGCCCTCAAGGGCAGCAAAACGCTTCTCAAAGACATCTGTCGTTGGGTTCATAAGACGCGTATAAATGTTCCCCAGCTCTTTAAGCGCAAAGAGGTTCGCCGCATGCTCCGTATCTCTAAACTCATACGCCGTACTTTGGTAGATAGGCACTGCCATAGTCCCCTGTGCGTCTTTTTCATA